>CAIYRR010000059.1 GCA_903928745.1 uncultured Actinomycetes bacterium
CATCATGCCCGAAAATCGCTCGGACTCGTTGGCAATATATGCAGCATTATTCGAAATAGTTTCCCTTAGTACTGATATTTGGGCGGTGACATTGCTGGGAGCAGTTCCACCAAAGGTTGTACGTGTACTCAGGGCACCTGCCACCGTAAGAACATCTCGAACGCTCGGCGTCAGGTTCGGATGAATAGAGGCATATTGCGCATCCGTTAACTCATGGAGCTCCTTGCCTTCTGCTTCACATATATGTACACACTTTCCTGCAGCCTCATGGGCTTGCGCAAAAGGAATGCCGGATCGAACCAAGTAGTCAGCAATTTCTGTAGCCAATGAGAAGCCTGTCGGCGCTGAAGCGGCCATAACTTCGCGATCGAAATGCGTAGTCGCAACCATTCCCGTGAAAGCTGGAAGTACAAGATTCAAAGTATCCAATGAATCAAAAAGTGGTTCTTTGTCTTCCTGAAGATCGCGATTGTATGCAAACGGCAAACCTTTCAGCATTGCAAGAACTGATGTCAGGTTTCCAATCAAACGACCAGCCTTGCCCCGAGCGAGTTCAGCAATATCTGGATTCTTCTTCTGCGGCATGATCGATGAACCTGTAGCGAACGCATCATCAATCTTTGCCCAACCAAACTCAGTGCTTGCCCACAAACACCATTCCTCACCCATGCGGGATAGATGGGATCCAATCATCGCAAGAATGAAAAGTGCTTCTGCAACAAAATCTCTGTCGCTTACTGCATCAATACTGTTGGCAATTGCTCCAGAGAAACCTAAATCTTGAGCACTACTTTGGGGGTCAAGATGCAAAGACGATCCCGCGAGAGCACCAGCACCTAACGGTGAATAGGAAGTACGGCTTATCCAGTCTTTGATTCGGTCGACATCGCGATTTAATGCATGTGCATGCTTTGCCAACTCATGGCCAAATGAAACTGGCTGTGCATGTTGAAGATGCGTAAAGCCGGGTGCCGGCGCATCTACATATTCACTCGCTTTGGCAATCACTGCGGCTTGCAAATCTGTAACAATTTGCGCGATGTGCAACATGTGATCGATTGCGAATAGCCGCAAATCCGTAGTTACTTGATCGTTGCGGGAACGACCAGCGCGCAGCGCTCCACCTATTGGACCTAGCTTCAATGTAAGCCCACGCTCTAGTGCGCTGTGAACATCTTCATCCGATGAATCTGGAGAAAAGGTTCCAGATGCAACTTCTTGTTGAAGTTCTTTGAGCGCTGTTCGAATCGCTGTTGCATCCGAGGTCGACACGAGATTGGCGCCTGCAAGAACATTGAGGTGTGCCAAAGAAGACCGCAGGTCGTATGGCGCTAATCGCCAATCAAAATCGATACTACGAGAGAGTGCAAAAACTGCCTCTGCTGGTCCGCTTGTAAATCTTCCGCCCCAGAGTGCCATGTTTATTTCTTCGCCCTTCTCGTTTGTGCGTTCGTTAATTGAGCGAGTGCAAGTAATTGTTTCGCAAGCGCGGCGCCGCCGTCGCTCTTCTTGGAGATAACTAGGACCGTGTCGTCACCTGCAATCGTGCCTATAACCAATGAGAACTCGCCCGTACCTGCCGCTCGGTCTAAAGCGCTAGCGAGTAACTGCGCACCTCCAGGTGGGGTTCGAACTACTGCCATATTGGCACTCGATTCTACGGAGAGAACTAATTCAGATGGAAAAGCATGAGCCTTGGGTAATTGATAAGTAGCGATGCCATCCACTCCTCGTCCACGCATAGCTCCGATTTCCTCAAGGTCGCGACTTGCAGTTGCTTGCGTTACGAGGAATCCCGCTTTTCCCAGAAGATTGACCAAATCCGATTGAGAGTGCACTTTGCCCGACTCAACAAGTGAGATCACTTTGGATCTACGTAGTTCTGAACTAGCCACGGGACACCTCCTCAATCGATTCACTGAAAATCTTTGCAAATTTCTTGATTTGCTTGTCGCTAACAATCAATGGTGGTGCAATTCGAATTACGTTTTCTGTGGCAGCGTTAACGAGGACACCTCTTTCTTGCATCTCATCTTTCAACGCAACAGCGATAGGTGAATTCAAAACAATTCCTATAAGGAGTCCTCTGCCACGAACTTCGGCAACTCCATCTATGTGAGAAATCAATTTCTTGATGCTCTTTTCGTGAACACGTGCTTTCGCTAAGAGTTTCTCTTTCTTAAGCACCTCAATGACTGCCAACGCACTTGCACAAGCAATGGGATTTCCTCCAAATGTAGACCCGTGATCTCCGGGTGCAAATAACTTTCCCGCTCTTCCCACTGCAATCATTGCGCCTATCGGTAGGCCGCCACCCAACCCCTTGGCCAAAGTAATAACGTCCGGTGTAATCCCTTCGGATTCGAAACCAAACCACTCCCCTGTTCTGCCCATCCCAGTTTGCACTGCATCGATGGCAAGAAGGACTCCATGAGAAGTACACAATTTTCGAATCGCTTTTAGGTAACCATCTGGTGGGACGACGACACCTGCTTCGCCCATAATTGGTTCGACAATAACCATTGCAACTTCATCGTTAATGAATTCTTTCATCGCTTGGATATCGCCGTATGGAACATGAATGACGTTTTCGAGAAGTGGTTTGAAAGCTTCTTGTTTCGTCGGCTGACCCGTGAGGGATAAAGCTCCCATCGTGCGGCCATGGAAAGCGCCTTGCGTAGCGACAACTTTTACTCGCCCAGTTTTACGTGAAAGTTTGAGAGCTGCTTCATTGGCTTCTGCGCCGGAATTGCAAAAGAAAACCCGCGCTGATTTATCGCCAACAAGCACTTGAAGTTTCTCCGAGAGTTCAAGAACTCCAGGATGCGAATAGAAGTTTGAAACATGCGCCAAAGTCTTTATCTGCTTGGTCACGGCAGAGATAACAGCAGGGTGCGCTTGCCCTAAGACGCTCGTTGCGATGCCTCCGAGAAAATCCAAATACTTGTTGCCATCCACATCAGTGAGTACGCAGCCCTTGCCACTCACAATCGACAAAGTCGGAAGACCGTAATTGGATTGAAGGGAATTACTCCAGCGTTTCTGCATACGACTGGATTTGGCACTCATCGCGTAACCAACGTTCCGCCAAGACCACGTAATGCAAGTGCAAATGCCTGAGGATCCTTGCCATCGATAATTCTGACGCTGGCGGCGCCGGAGGCGATGGCATTGAGAGCGGCTAATACTTTCGGCGCCATGCCCTCTGAAAATTCACTCTTAATGAGTTCCAACTCATTGAAACTGATTGAACCGATGAGTGAATTAACATCTGGCCAATTCCTGTAAATCCCAGCGACGTCAGTCATGACAATGAGCGAGTCGGCGCCGAGGGCTCCTGCTATCGCACCGGCCGCGAGATCAGCATTTACATTGAGGCCAGTGTTGGAATCCTCATCGGAGTCATCTCCTGACACTGCAATTGGAGATACAACAGGAAGAAAACCTGCCGCCAACAACGAAGTAAGCAATGAAGTATCAACACGCACGACTTCACCGACATAGCCAAGTTCGGCAGGAGTGCCATCTACCAATTCTTGCAGTTGCTTCGCGATGAGTAAGCCACCGTCGCGACCCGTAACACCCACAGCATTTATCCCCGCTGATCGCAATTGCGCCACAACGTTTCTCAAAACGGTGCCGCTTAAGACACTTTGCACAACACCAAATGCCTCGAGGGAAGTGACACGAAACCCACCGAGAAAAGTGGATGGAATATTTGCTTGATCCAATGCTTCGTTTATTTGTGGACCGCCACCATGAACGATCACGCACTCTTGGCCAATATCAAGGGCTGCTTGAACTGCTTGCGCGAACAACCCCTCGGAATCTGTCATGGCGTGGCCGCCGAACTTAATAACAATCATGTTGCGTACGCCGAATTCTCTTCAACATAATCGTGGCTCAAATCATTCGTATGAATCGTGGCGCTTTCTGTACCAAATTTAAGATCGATCACAATCGAGATATCTACTCCTGAGAGATCAACCAACGAACGATCATCGCCAGGTCCGCTTGACTTAGCCACCCTCACGCCATTGAGAACCACATCGATATCGGTGGGATCAAACTCTGCATCGGCGGTGCCTAGCGCAGCAAGAATTCTTCCCCAGTTTGGATCACCACCAAAGAGGGCGCATTTCAAAAGATTATTTCGTGCACATGCCCTACCCACTTCAACTGCATCTTCTTCAGTCTTAGCATGGATAACTTCGATCGAAACAATCTTTGTGTGACCTTCGGCGTCACTAATGAGTTGTTTGGCCAGTGATCCACAAACGTCCATGAGGGCCTCCTCAACTTCTCGGTCCGACGCTGTGTACCCTGAGGCGCCACTGGCTAAGAAGAGAACTGTGTCATTTGTTGATGTGCATCCATCTGA
>CAIYRR010000060.1 GCA_903928745.1 uncultured Actinomycetes bacterium
AATCCATGGAAATATCTGAAAGCGAAGGCGGCAGATAAGCACCTAGTGGTCCACCAATCTGCACAGCGCGCAATGGTTTACCCGTAAAGGTTCCACCTCCGAAATCATTGACCAGCGAATCCAATGTCGCACCAAAACCTAATTCGACGATTCCGCCTCGAGCAACATTTCCCCCCAGCTGGAAAATCTGCGTACCTACTGATCGACCAACCCCGCGTGCCTTATACGCCTGCGCACCATTTGCCAAAACTGCCACCACTGTCGCCAAAGTAAGCACATTGTTGATGACTGTTGGTTTTCCAAAAAGTCCTTCAATGGCAGGTAGCGGAGGCTTGGAGCGGACCACTCCTCTTTTGCCTTCAATACTTTCCAGCATGGCCGTCTCTTCGCCACAGACATAGGAGCCGCCTCCCACTCGAATGCGGACTGTGAATTCGAAACCACTGCCTAATACATTGCCACCTAGCCAACCGCTTGCATTGGCTCTATCAATTGCTTTCTTCATTACTTCAATTGCGTCTGGGTATTCAGATCGTATGTAGATAACGCCCTCAGTTGCACCTACTGCCAGCCCTGCGATCGTCATCCCTTCCAATAACATAAAGGGGTCGCCTTCCATCAACATGCGATCTGCAAAGGTGCCACTGTCTCCCTCATCGGCATTACAGCAAATATATTTTCTCTCAGAGTTCGCATTAAGAACTGTCCGCCATTTAATACCGGCAGGAAATCCAGCTCCACCACGACCACGTAGGCCAGATTCCGTTACTTCTGCGATGATCTCTTCAGGTTTCATTCCGAGAGCGCTCCGTAAAGCAACTAAACCACCATGGGTTTGATAATCATCTAATGAGAGTGGGTCAATAATTCCAACTCGGGTGAAAGTCACGCGATCTTGTCTTGCTAACCAATCAATTTCATCGCTCACTCCTAATGAAAGAGGATGAATATTGCCACCGAGAAAATTCGCTTCAAAAAGGGATTCGACATCTGATTGCGCAACAGGGCCGTAAGCCATTCTCTGGCCATCGTGAACAACTTCGACCAACGGCTCTAACCACAGTGCACCACGTGATCCATTGCGAATTATCTGGATTTGTATTCCTCGTGCACTCGCCTCATTTGTTATCGCTTGCGCAACTTCGTCCGCGCCAACAGAGCGAGCGGCAGCATCCCCTGGAATGTAGATAATTTTCATAATTGGTGAATCTCACGTGATATCGAACCAGCGCTAATGCGTCCACGCAGTTTTCCATTCACACTTGCAGCCGGAGCGAGAGCGCAATTGCCAAGGCAGAAAACATCCCTGACTTCTACATCTGAATTCGTAGCAAATTTGCTCTTCATCTCTTGAGTAATTTCACGCGCACCCATTGATTGACATGCTTCGGCCACACAAATGCGAATCTGATGCTTTGCTGGCGGCTCTGTGAGAAGGTCGTGATAATAAGTAAGCACCCCATGAACATCTGCTTTGGAAACGTTGCAGGCACTGGCTATGAGACTCACTGCGCCTTGGGGTACATACCCAAAAAATTCTTGAATCCCTTGTAAGGTCACAAGAACCGGTCCAGGTTCATGAACCGTGCGCGCTATAACTTCTAGCGCCGCCTTCTCTGACCACGCAGGAAATTGCATTAGAACAAACCCACCACTTTTCCGTCAATGTAATCAATTCGTTCACTTGAGGGTACGCGAGGAAGGCCCGGCATAGTCATAATTTCACCGCAGACCAACACAATAAATTCCGCACCTGCTGAGAGGCGAACTTCTCGAATATTGAGCGAATGACCTTTAGGTGCACCTTTAAGTGATGGATCGGTCGAAAAAGAGTACTGAGTCTTGGCCACACAAATTGGAAAATGACCATACCCCTCCTCTTGCAGCTCCTTGATCCGCCCTCGCACCTTTGCATCCGCTGTTACTTCACTAGCTCCGTAGACCTTCGTGGCGAGTAATTCAACCTTCTCCCAAAGAGAGACATCATCAGGGTAAACAAAGGTCACTTCACTTGGTTGGTCGCAGAGTTCGACCACCGCGTGAGCGAGATCAACAGCGCCAGCTCCGCCATCTGCCCAGTGCGTTGCCAAGACAACCCGTCCACCAATTGCTTCAACTTTCTTGCGAAGCAAAGCTACTTCAGCATCAGTATCGCTAGTGAAATGGTTAATAGAAACCACTACTGGTATGCCATAAACATCCCGAATATTAGAAAGGTGCTTTTCAAGATTTGTCATTCCAGCTTCAAGGGCGCCAAGGTTTTCTTGGGTGATGGTTTTGAGATCTGCGCCACCATGAAATTTCAGCGCACGTATTGTGGCAACCAATACACATGCTGAAGGTCGAAGACCAGACTTTCTGCATTTAATATCGATGAACTTCTCTGCGCCCAAATCTGCGCCAAATCCCGCTTCGGTCACAACATAATCTGCCAATTTCATTGCGGAAGTCGTTGCAACGACTGAGTTGCAACCGTGCGCGATGTTTGCAAATGGACCACCATGGATGAATGCTGGAGTGTGCTCCAAAGTTTGAACCAAGTTTGGTTGAAATGCATCCTTCAAAATAACTGTCATCGCGCCCTGAGCGTTGAGGTCACTCGCAAGAATAGGTTTCTTATCGCGATCATATGCAACAACAATTTTCCCTATTCGGGCTTTTAGATCTTCTATCGAAGTTGCAAGGCAGAAGATTGCCATAATTTCTGATGCGACAACGATGTCGAAGCCATCCT
>CAIYRR010000061.1 GCA_903928745.1 uncultured Actinomycetes bacterium
CTCGAACGTGGCGATGATGGATTGCCTAATGGCAATCGCGTCACACCAACAAAACAACCATGGGATGACGCATTTACAGAAATTCGTGGTGTGCCAGCAGTTGTTTGGGAGGGCGCCGCGCGCATAGATATTGAATCTGATGCCCCTTGGTGGGTTGTTTACACTGAAGACCATGAAGGCGTATGCATTGAACCTGCAACGGCCCCACCGGATGCGGCAAATTTAGGTATCACTGGAGAAAATTATATTGAAGCGCTATTTCTATTTTCAAAGGAGCAGTAATGATTAACCGCGATCACTTAGCCGCACTCACCGTAAAAGAGCAGGCGCGCTTTCTGGCCAATCACCCAAAGAGTGGCGTACTCTTTGAACAGGCAAAGAAAGTAATGCCTGGCGGAGTTCCGATGTCATGGATGGCCAAGTGGCCAGGCGCCTATCCAGTCTTTATTGCCAACGCACTTGGTGCGCGCTTTGAAGACGTTGATGGAAATAGTTACATCGACTTTTGTTTGGGTGACACAGGATCAATGACGGGACACTCACCTGCGCCAACTGTGGCTGCAATTCGCGATCAAGTAGGCCGGGGAATAACCGCAATGTTGCCTACTGCTGATGCCGTTGCTGTATCTACTGAGTTAGCGAATCGTTTTGGTTTGCCTCTGTGGCAATTTACTGTTTCAGCTACGGATGCTAATCGACACGTCTTGCGTTATTCACGTTTGATTACTGGTAAATCAAAGATCATCGTTATAGATCGTTGTTACCACGGAAGCGTGGATGAAACTTTCGCAACCATGGCCGATGACGGCAGTACGGTTTCGCGTGAAGGAAATATTGGCGCACCAGTACCAATGGATCAGACAACTCGTGTTGTTGAATTCAATGATCTTGCGGGGATGGAAGCAGCCCTTGCGCACGGTGATGTTGCAGCTATCTTGATGGAACCTGCTATGACTAACGTCGGCATTGTTCTTCCTGAGGATGGTTATCTATACAAAGTGGGGGAATTAGCAAAGAAATACGGCGCTATTTGGATCATCGACGAGACCCACACGATCTCTGTTGGAGCCGGTGGCATGACTAAAGACTTAGGTCTTAAGCCTGATTTCCTCACTATTGGCAAAGCAATCGGCGGAGGAATTCCGACAGGTACATTCGGAATGACTCATGAGATCGCTGCGCAGATTGCAAAGCGCGTAGAACTCGATGTGATTGACACAGGCGGAATCGGTGGAACGTTGGCCGGTAACGCACTCTCTCTAGCTTCTATGCGCGCGACTCTTTCAGAGGTTCTGACGCCTTCTGCATTTGAAGCAATGATTGCACTGGGCACACGTTGGTCAGATGGCGTGGATGCTGCCATCGCGAAGTTCAATTTACCTTGGCACTGCAATCGCCTTGGTGCGCGTGGTGAATACGTCTTCCGATCAAGCGCACCGCGCACAGGTCGTGAAGCTGCAGAGGCCGGAGATTTCGAACTCGAGCAATACATTCACTTGCGCTTGCTCAATGATGGATTCTTGTTGACGCCATTTCATAATATGGCGTTGATGTCTCCTGCTACTACGCAAGCTGATGTTGATGCCCACACTGCTGCATTTGCCGCAATGTGTGCTGACCTAGTTAAAGGCTAGTTAAAGCCTAATCTGGAGTAGAGAGCCAAACCTTTTTCGTTATCAGCATCGACGTAGAGCATTGCGTCCTTGATATCGCGTTGGAGTAGATAGTTCATTGCTGCAATGGAAACTGCTTGGCCAATTCCTTGACCGGCAAAATCAGAATCGACGCCAACGATATAGAGCTCGCCAGTAGGTTCTTGGTGCACAAAGTCGTGGTGAATCTTGGTCCAACAAAAGCCCACAATCTTTTGATCTTCAATCGCAAGAAAGAACCCCTTGGGGTCAAACCAAGGTTCTGTAATTCTGTTTTCTAGATCCTCCATTGCCCAATTGCCTTGGTCTGGATGGCCCTTAAAGATTTTGTTATTGAGATCTAGCCACTCTTGTTTGTGGATAGAAGGGTTAAAGGTCTCGATCGTGAAGTTATGTTCAGTATCAGGAATCGGATCGTCAAGTGATCGGTGAATCTTTAATATGTGGCGCATTTTAGATGCGCTCGGAGGCGTGACTTTCTTTGCTGGCGTTCGGCAAAGTAAATCGATATCCGACGTTGCGTACTGTGCCAATAATGGATTCAAATTCTGGGCCCAACTTGGAGCGCAAGCGGCGGATATGCACATCAACGGTGCGAGTACCACCGAAGTAGTCATAGCCCCAAATTTCTTGCAAGAGTTGCGCACGCGTAAATACGCGGCCGGGGTGTTGTGCCAAATACTTCAAGAGTTCGAACTCTTTGAATGTCAGATCAAGTGTGCGTCCCTTAACTTTTGCAGTGTAAGAATTTTCATCAATAACAATGTCGCCGCTTCGAATTTCACCGGAAGTTGGATCCGCTGCATTTCTTACTGCAGTGTGTTCTCCGATAACGATACGTATACGCGCTTCAACTTCTGCGGGACCTGCGGTATCAAGAATGACATCTTGAACGCCCCACTCGTGGCTCATTGCAGAAAGTCCGCCCTCGGTCGTAATCAAAATTAGCGGAGCACCGACACCAGTAGTTGTGAGTAAACGCGTGAGACTCTTAGCTGCAGGTAGTTCGCGTCTTGCATCAATAAAAACAATATCTGTTTCAGGAATATCAACGAGGATGCTTGCTTCAGCGGCCATAATGCGCACATTATGTTGAAGTAACCCTAGAGCGGGGAGAACTTCAGCGCTTGCACCGAGAGTATTAGTTAAGAGCAGGACTCGTGCCATCGTGATGTCCTCTCTGTTTTGAATACTTCGCGTTGATGGGCAAGACTACTACCGTGAAATCACTTGCTCCAATTCTGATTGTTCTGGTCCTTGCCAGCATCTACGGATTTTGGTATCAGAACACACGTGGCAAAGTGCGAAGCGCAAAAAGTACGAAAAATGGGCTCAACGAAGCTATTTTGGGCGAACCCCTTGGATCTCGCGGAACATTGGTGCAGTTCTCTTCGGCATTTTGTACACCATGCCGAGCAACTCGGGTGCTTATTGAAAACGTCGTCAAAGACCTAGCTGATATCAAACATATTGAAATCGACGCCGAAACCCACCTAGATCTTGTGCGCGCTCTTGATATCCGATCGACACCTACGACGCTATTTTTGAATTCAGTAGGAGTAGAAGTCGGACGCGCTATCGGAGCACCTAAGCGTGAACAAATTACTTCGGCAATTGATTCACTTCGCTAATTCAGCAATAAAGATGCGAATCCCTCGCAAGTAGTGTTTTCCTCTCCCCGTCTCTACCATTGAGGCATGTTCCGCATCGAACCCACCGCATTTACAAAGCGCCGAGTATTAGATTTTGGTCGCTTAGCGGGTTCGTTGTGTCGAATGTGATGTAAGCGTTTCTAGCTTTCACATCCATTCAACTCAAACAAAGGAACTTTTAATGTCATCTACAACTTCTCAGCAACAAAGCACTAAAGCAATCTCTATCGACGCACGTGGTCCACGTTTTTCTGCCGGCATCACTGTTGTGTTGTTAAGTACCGCACTCATCACTCATTCTGCATGGGTGCTCCTTGCGCAGGCGATTGTTTTCGCAATCGGCTCATTCCGCGGTCCACAGTTCACGCCATACGCGCTAATTTTTCGCACCTTCGTACGTCCTCGTCTTAAGGGCGAGGTTCCCACCGAAGATGTCAGGCCACCACAGTTTGCGCAAACCGTTGGCCTTCTCTTTGCGCTGGTCGGACTCGCTGGCGCTGTTGCTCATCTGCCACTGGTCTTTACTATTGCTGTGAGCTTCGCTCTAGCCGCAGCCTTTCTCAATGCAGCGTTCAATTTCTGCCTTGGCTGCGAGATTTACCTTCTGCTTCTGCGCCTGAAGTAGACTCACCGCCATGGCCGAACAACATGAACTCCGAGATCGAGGGTTACGTCTTACACCGCAACGAGAGTTAGTTTTAGCTGCGGTCCGCGAACTCGGTCATGCAACGCCCGAGGAAGTTGCAGAAAAGGTGCGTCAGAGTCACCCAGGGATAAATCTTTCAACGGTCTATCGCAATTTAGAGACTCTTGAAAATGTTGGACTTGTTCTGCACACACACCTGGGCCATGGCGGCGCCACGTATCACGCAGCCGAAGAGCTAACACATTTGCATTTAGTGTGTGGTGTTTGTGGCTCTGTTGGTGATGCTCCCATCGAAGCTGCAGCGAGTTTTGTTACTTCCCTGGCAGATGATTTCGGATTCCGTACCGATGTCAGTCACTTCGCAATTTATGGCACCTGCGCCGATTGTTTTGATCCTAATCTGTAATGAGCGCTGTACTTGTTGAAGCCGGTCCCGATAAGGGAGCGGTATGGCATTTTGGAGAACCAACCAAAGAACAACGAGCGCTAGAGGCTGGTCTTGCGTGGGCCGATCTTTCTCATCATGAAATTATTTCAATCACTGGTGAGGACCGCTTAACGTGGTTGCACTCTTTAACGACTCAACATCTTGAAAATCTCACCCCGGGGCTTTGGCAACAAGCCCTCATCTTGGATCCTAAAGGACATATCGAGCATCAGTTCAATCTCGTTGATGATGGCAAAACGACATGGTTGGTTCTTGATCCAGGTCGCGCCGCCGAGTTACTGCTGCACCTTCAGAAAATGAGGTTCATGCTTCGCGTTGATGTGAAAGATGTGTCGAATGAATATGCAATCCTGCGCGCGCCAGGAATCACAGATGATTTAGGTGGGCCGTTTGCATTAGTACCTCGCGCCGAGCTTGATGAAATGAAAGAAACTTTTTCAGCGACTGCAATGCAAGTGGGGACATGGGCCCTTGATGCTCAACGGGTAGCTGCGGGTCGGCCTCGCATAGGTTTTGATACAGACCACAAATCGATTCCGAATGAAGTTGGTCTGCTCAATTAAGCGGTGCATATGAATAAGGGTTGTTACCGCGGTCAAGAAACTGTTGCAATGGTTGCAAATCTTGGCAACCCTCCTCGACGTCTTGTGCGATTGCACCTTGATGGAAGCGTTGTCACCATTCCATCAGCGGGCGCTGCAGTGGAAAAAGATGGAATCAAAGTCGGCTTTATTGGAACAGTGGCTCGACATCATGAACTCGGCACAATCGCACTTGCTGTTGTAAAACGAAATACGCCACTAGATGCCGAATTAACGGTCGAAGGTATTCCTGCTACTCAAGAGGATATTTAGTAGACCAAGGCTTGCGTGGATTCACCCATTATTTCTTCAACAAATGATGCAGCCCCTGCAATGCGAATTCCTTGAATTTGGTCACCATCGTTAATACTGCGCCGTACCGCGCATTGCGTGCACAGTGTCACTGTGCCACCTGCAATAAGGGACTCGAGCATTTGATCTAGTGGCGCAGAGTGCGGCAAGGAAAATTCACTTGCTTTGCCTGGCATCGCAAACCATGAGGCTTCACCGGTGAGCCAAAAAGATACCTTTATGCCAGAGGCCAGCGCTGTTGTGGCAACAGAGAAGGCTTGCGCCACTTTTTCGGCTTCTTGCGCGCCGACAGTTAATTTGATGATGAGATTGGTAGACCGTGCCATGGAATAACTCTAAAGGATGAGGTATCAGATAAAGTACCTATCATGGAGTCACGATGGAATTAGTTACATCGATACTTCTCGCACTGGTAGCAATTATTCTTGGCATTGGGTTGCTCGTTTTTGGTCTTCGTGGACTTACGGGCAGAAATAGAAGAGGTGGTTTGTAGTGGTTTTCACAATCCCAGAAGGCTTGCATCCCGATCTCAATCCTCTTGCCTGGCTTGTGGGCAAATGGGTCGGAAAAGGACGCGGCGAATACGAATCCGTTGCGCCATTTGAGTTCGCACACGAAGTTGTTTTCACTCACGATGGTCGACCATTTCTTACCTATTACTCACGTTCATGGATTCTCGATGAGAACGGCGATGTTGTACGGCCCGGCGCATTTGAAACAGGTTTCTGGCGTGTGAAACCAGGCAACGTTCTTGAAGTTGTAATCTCACATAACACCGGGATTACTGAAGGTTGGCTTGGACGTTTTGATGGTCCAAAGATTCAATTAGAAATGGATCAAGGCTATTCCGCGCCTACAGCGAAAGTTGTTACCGCTGGTTCTCGCCTTTATGGATTAGTTGAAGGAGAATTATTTTTCGCGTACGACATGGCAGCAGAGGGATACATAATGCAACCGCATTTGTGGTCCACACTGCCTCGAGTACATGACTGAAATTCTCGCGCAAGTAACTCGTAGCGGAGTCGTAGAGTCCCATCACACTGGACATATTGTTTTGTTGAATCCAGATGGTTCAGTATTGCTCTCCCGCGGAAATACTCAAGCCCCAATATTTCCTCGCTCGGCAATAAAGTCCATTCAGTCCTCGGCAATGGTGCGCAACGGATTGGTGTTAGAGCCACGTCTATTGGCTCTTGTTTCTGCTAGTCATTCAGGTGCATCAATGCATCAAGAAGGCGCGCTAGAAATATTGGCAATCGCCGGTCTTGATGTGAACGCTCTGCAAAACGCGGTTGATAAGCCACTCGGAGAAGATGAACGACGCGCGTGGGGATCTCAGCCTGCAACGTCTTTGGCACAAAACTGCAGTGGCAAACATGCAGGGATGCTCGCAACATGTATTGCCAATGGTTGGCCAACGCAGAACTATTTAGATCCAACTCATCCATTACAAATTGCATGCCGCGTTGAACTTGAAATGCTCGCTGAGGAAAAAGTTTCATTAACAAGCATTGATGGTTGCGGTGCGCCGTTATTCATGATTTCACTTAGCGGTCTTGCCCGAGCAATTCATAACATCACAATTTCACAAGATTCCATTCATCAAGATGTTCTTCAAGCATGCAGGGATTACCCTGAAATGGTTGCGGGAGAAGGTCGCCTTACTACACGCATGATGCGCGAAATCCCGGGGCTATTTATGAAAGAAGGCGCAGAGGGTGTAAACGTTGGTTCACTAGCTGATGGATCTACCTTCGTTTTCAAGATCGACGATGGCTCGTGGCGTGCGTTCGGCCCACTGGTTGTCGCGGCTTTGGCGAAGTTCGGAATCAGTGCGCATGATGAGGAAACGCCCATTTATGGGGGGAAAGAGATCATCGGTTCCATTCGCGCAAATTTGTAGCCCAGGTAGACTGACCCAATGAATGGCCGCATCGCAACGCTGATGGTGCACACTTCGCCATTGGATCAGCCAGGAATCGGCGATGCCGGCGGAATGAATATTTACGTTGTAGAAAATGCTCAACATATGGCAGCAATGGGTGTGACTGTAGATATTTTCACAAGAAGAAATCATGTCGATCTCCCTGACGAAGTCGAACTTTCACCTGGCGTAACAGTCCGCCATTTAGATGCGGGCCCAGTAGAAGGTGTAACAAAAGAAGAACTCCCACGATATTTCGATGAACTCTCCACCCAATTTGCAAAAGCGCTCCAAGGTCAAAGCGCTTACAAAGTCATTCATTCGCATTATTGGATCTCTGGAGAAGTTGCTATCCCAGTAAGCAAGAAGTTGCAGATTCCCCTGATCCACACGATGCACACGATGGCAAAGGTAAAGAATCTCAACTTAGCCGAAGGCGAAACTCCAGAACCAGATGCAAGAGCGCAAGGTGAAATCGAAGTTGTTAGCGCATCGAAAGCTTTAATAGCCAATACCGATGCGGAAGCCGCCAGCCTTGTTTCTCTCTATGGTGCATGCCCAGATATCGTTCATGTAGTTGCCCCAGGAGTTGATCTCAATACATTCACGCCGGGATCTGGACGCGCTGCTGCGAGAAAACAATTAGGAATTCCCACCGATGCCCATGTCTTGTCCTTTGTCGGCCGAATTCAACCGCACAAAGGTCCGGAGCTTCTTATTCGCGCAACTGCCGAAATGATTTCGCATTCGCCTCACTTACGCGCGAAACTCATTGTTTTCATTATTGGTGGTGCATCAGGTACGGGAAGTAAAGAAGTAGAACGAATGATGGAATTAGTTAACTGGCTTGGAATAAGTGATGTAGTGCGTTTTCTCCCTCCTGTGCCCCGCGCACAATTGCCGGAGTGGTATCGCGCTGCTGATTTAGTCTGCGTTCCAAGTTATTCAGAATCCTTTGGTTTGGTAGCACTTGAAGCTCAAGCATGTGGAACTCCCGTCGTTGCAACGGCAATCGGTGGCTTGCGGACAGCAGTAGCCGATGGAATTTCAGGTGTCTTAGTCGATGGTCATGATCCTCGTGCATGGTCTTCAGTTCTTGCTCGACTCTTGCTCGAACCTCAACGCCGCGTCTTACTTTCAATGGGCGCGCTTGAGCATTCATCGCACTTTGGTTGGGATGCAACCGCTCGCGGAACTCTAGATATTTATGACCGGGTACTTTCTAACACCGCATCACAACGTGCAGCATACGGTCGCTAAGCATCATGGCTGCAATTGATCCACGAATTACGATTGAAGAATTCTTAGACTCACATGATCTTGAATTTGAACGCAGTAACGCCGACACCTTCATGGTTACTCTGCCAGGAGAAAAGAAACTCGAGACTCATTGCGCCCTCGTGGTCGGTCAACATTCATTAAGCATTAACGCATTCGTTATTCGTAAACCTGATGAGAATCAGGCAGGAGTTCATGAATGGTGTATGCGCAAGAATGCGGGAATGTATGGCGTCGCATACGCAATTAACGAAGTCGGAGACATTTTCCTGGTGGGACGGTTACCACTCAATGCAGTGACCGATCGAGAGATTGACCGATTATTAGGAGCTGTTTTGCAGTATTCCGACGCTGCTTTCAACCCACTATTGGAGATGGGTTTCCAATCTGCAATTCGTCGAGAGTGGGCATGGAGAGTTTCAAGAGGCGAATCACTCACCAACCTCACTGCTTTTGAGCATTTGATTTAGTCCATCCATTCTTGGGAAGATAGAGACATGACATCGACCTTGATTTTGTTGCGCCATGGTGAAAGTGAATGGAATGCCAAGAATCTCTTTACTGGCTGGGTAGATGTTCGATTATCTGAAAAAGGCGAAAAAGAAGCGGCAGCAGGAGGTGTTCTCCTTAAGGATCGCAACCTATTGCCAGATGTTCTCCATACATCTTTATTGCGTCGCGCTATCCATACATCTCAATTGGCGCTGGATTCCTGCGATCGTCATTGGATTCCTGTCCGCAGATCTTGGCGACTCAATGAACGCCACTACGGCGCACTGCAAGGAAAAGATAAAGCTGCGACTCTTGCTGAATACGGTGAAGCGCAATTTAAATTGTGGCGCAGATCTTTCGATGTTCCACCGCCACCAATCGATGATTTAGATCCATACAGTCAAGCCAACGACGCGCGTTATGCCGATTTGGGTAGCGCTCTACCAAAGACTGAATGCCTCAAAGATGTTGTCACGCGCATGATGCCGTATTGGCAAGAATCAATCATTCCTGACCTTAAGACGGGCAAGACTGTTCTTGTGACTGCTCACGGTAATTCTTTGCGCGCACTGGTTAAACATCTCGATGGAATTTCAGATGCGGATATTGCTGAGTTAAATATTCCTACGGGGATTCCATTGCTCTATGAACTCAATGATCAGATGATGCCAACAAAAATCGGCGGAGAATATTTAGATCCGAACGCAGCGAAAGCCGCTATTGAGGCAGTTGCAAACCAAGGAAAGCGTTAAGCCTGTTCTGAAGCGTATTCGCCAGTAACTAAGAAGTAGACGCGGCGACAGACTGATACGGCGTGATCTGCACAGCGCTCGTAATAGCGACCCAGTAGCGTCATATCGATTGCTGTTTCAATTCCGTGTGGCCAGTCATCATCAAGTAGCGTCAAGAAAAGCTTGCGATGAAGTTTGTCCATCTCGTCGTCATCTTTTTCTAGCTGGATTGCAGCCTCAAGATCATGGTTTTCAATAACATGTGCAGCCTTTGCGATAATTTTTTTGGCTACATTTCCCATTTCCTGAATGGTCAGTGCTAATTCTGTTGGGACTGCCGTTGCTGGATATCTCATCCGTGCCACCTTGGCGATGTGATGGGCAAGATCGCCCATGCGCTCTAGATCGGCGCTCATACGAAGCGAGGTAACCAAGGTTCGCAAATCTCCAGCCACAGGTTGTTGGCGGGCCAGCAAGTTCAAGGTTCGGGCATCAAGATCATTTTGCAAGGCATCTATGCGTGCATCTTCAGTAATCACCTCTTCGGCCAATTTTAGGTCGGCGGTGAGCAACGCCGTAGTGGCTCGCTCCATGGCTGTACCAACTAGTTGGGTCATTTCAACGAGGGTTGTTCCGATGGAATCTAGGTCATCATGAAAGGCGTCGCGCATGGAGGAATGTTATCTGCACAAGGGCAATAACACTGCCTTCAAGATGAACAGTAATTGAATGTGGCGTTAAGAGTTGTCGCTATTCCTGCATAAATGCCCTTCTTTGGAAGCAACAAGGTTTGCGGGTCTCTACGATGGGGGTGTGTTTAAGCGGAAAATCAACCAGGAAAGTAAGGCCTCAGAGCGTCTGATACCTGAGGGATTAATCGACGTACTTAACGTGATTGACGCTGAGTACTTAATTTTGGCAGCAGGTGAAGTCGTTCTTCATTCTTCGCATGGAACAACGGCGTTAAGTTTGGTGAGAGATGGACGCCTGATTTCAGAACCACTTGTAAATCTTGTTAGGGCCGCCCGACGTTCTGGTGTGTACCAAGAGGCCACTATTGAATTGCCCAGAGGTCCAATCGGAGAAGGTACTCATGATTTATTAGTCCGCGTGACACCCGCTGGATACCAAGGGTTAATAATTGCGCTTATCTTTGATGACAGCGAACTCCGTCGCCTTGATTCAATTCGACGCGATTTCGTAGCCAATATCTCCCATGAACTTAAAACACCGATCGGGGCACTTTCCATTCTTAGCGAAGCGGTACTAGGCGCGAGTGATGATCCTGAAGCAATCGTCAAATTTGCTTCACGCATGCAGATTGAGGCTAAACGTCTTTCTGATTTGGTTCAAGAGATTATAAATCTTTCCCGCCTTCAAGATGATGATCCGCTTAAGAATGCGAAAGTGCTTAATCTAAAAGACCTCATCAGCGAAGCCATCGATTCATCTCGTCTGAGTGCAGAAGCTCGAGAGATTTCCATAATATTTTCATCTCCAGAGGGAGTAAGCGTTTTAGGAGATCGTAGCCAAGTAGAAATGGCTATCAGCAACCTCATTGAGAACGCAATCAATTACAGCCCAAACGGAACTAGAGTGGCAATTACATTGCGAGCAGTTGATAACCTCGCGGAAATCTCCATTAGCGACCAAGGTTTGGGAATTCCAGAGAAAGATCTAGAGAGAATCTTCGAACGTTTTTATCGTGTGGATCCAGCGCGCTCTCGCGCTACCGGTGGAACTGGTTTAGGTTTATCGATCGTAAAGCATGTAGTCACAAATCACGGCGGAGATATTTCCGTCTGGAGCGTAGAAGGATCGGGAAGTACATTCACGATCCGACTTCCAATGTATTTAATTCCTGACGACATCAACGAAACAAATATGCTCGATGCTGTGGAGGCAAGTCAATGACACGAATTCTTGTTGTGGAAGATGAAGAATCTTTCTCGGAAGCGCTGGCATATTTACTGGGCCGTGAAGGATTCGAAGTAGGAATTGCTGACACCGGCCCTAAGGCAATCGAAGAATTTGACCGCAATGGCGCTGACTTGGTACTACTTGATCTCATGTTGCCAGGACTCTCTGGCACTGAAGTGTGTCGTCAACTTCGCACGCGATCTTCAGTCCCAATTATTATGCTGACTGCAAAAGACGCCGAAGTGGATAAAGTTGTTGGACTTGAACTTGGCGCAGATGATTACGTGACAAAGCCCTATTCTTCGCGCGAATTAGTAGCACGTATCCGCGCTGTTCTACGTAGAAATGGCGATGAGTCCTTTAACGATGGCGATGGGCATGTTCTTGCCGCTGGACCAGTGCGGATGGATACAGACCGACATATCGTTTCCATAAATTCGTCAACAATAAATCTTCCGCTTAAAGAGTTTGAGCTCTTGGAATTCTTAATGCGAAATTCGGGACGAGTTCTTACGCGTATGCAATTAATTGATCGCGTGTGGGGTAGTGATTATGTGGGAGATACCAAGACTCTTGATGTTCACATCAAACGTCTTCGCGCCAAAATTGAATCAGATCCAGCAAATCCTGTATTTATTCAGACTGTCCGTGGTCTTGGTTACAAGATGGACGCTTAAGAAATTTAGGCGCCAACTCCTGCATAAATTCCAGCCTTCTCAACGATCAATGCATTGAGTTTCATTTCACCTGCACGGCCAAAGAAGAGATAGACGGGCAAATGTTTTCCAGCTTGCGCATTAACACCGACTGCAACAGCAGAGGCGTTTGCGGAATCTCCTGAGAAAATCACTGGCATATTTTGTGTGAGCGGAAGAGTTGTTGCCGACATCTTCGCAAGAACGCCGCCCACTGAAATTCCTAGCAATGCATCATCGGTTGCTGCATTGTTAACCATGTTTCCAACAAGGACTGCAGAACCATCTGGTTGGGCAACAAGCAGAATTCCTGTGACTCGCAGGTCATTGCCATCGGAAGTAATTGAGGATTCAACTCCATCAGTGACTTGAGTAGTCATGAGAGTGGCGGCATCTTTGCCTGAGCCGCATGCCGAAAGTGAAAGGGCAAGGGAGAGTGAAAGACTCGCGATGACCACTTTGCGCATTATGACTCCTCAAGTAAATAGTGACCGTTTATTACGACCGCGCGAATTATCGCATGAGTTGGGAAATACACCAGAAAGCCTTATTTTGCGCCCAAAATGAGGGGTGACTGCAGTCACTAATGGCTGGTATTCTTAGCCCCTAACGAAGGGCTTTACATGTCATTTAAGGTCGGCGAAACCGTTGTTTATCCCCATCACGGAGCAGCTCTCATCGAAGCGATTGAGACTCGAGTGATCAAAGGCGAAGAAAAGACCTATCTCGTTCTCAAGATTGCTCAGGGCGATCTCACAGTTCGAGTTCCCTCCGAAAACGTTGACCTAGTTGGCGTCCGCGACGTTGTAGATAGCGCCGGGCTTGACCGCGTATTCAACGTGTTGCGCCAGCCATACACCGAAGAACCCACCAACTGGTCTCGCCGTTATAAGGCAAACCTAGAGAAGTTGGCCTCCGGCGATGTCATCAAGGTGGCCGAGGTCGTTCGCGATCTTTACCGTCGCGATCTTGACCGTGGCTTATCTGCTGGAGAAAAGCGAATGCTTTCCAAGGCTAAGCAAATCTTGGTCTCAGAACTTGCACTTGCCGAGCGCACAGATGAAGAAAAAGCTGGCGTGATTCTCGATGAGGTTCTTGCTTCCTAATCTTTAGAGAGGCTCACAACTTCTATGTATAAAACAGGTATTGGCGTTGACGCCCATGCCTTCTCCCTTGAACGCGATCGCCCTATGTGGCTTGCCGGTTTGCTGTGGCCAGATGAGATTGGCGTAGAGGCCCACTCGGACGGGGACGTTGCAGCGCATGCAATTTGCGATGCACTCTTTGCTGCAGCAGGGCTGGGAGACCTCGGTACGAATTTTGGTGTGAATCGTCCCGAGTATTCGCATGCATCAGGTGCACAACTTCTTACAGAAGCGCTCGCATTGATTAGTGGCGCAGGGTTTGCAATTGCAAATGTCTCCGTTCAAATCATCGGTAACCGTCCTAAATTAGGGTCGCGTCGGGCCGAAGCAATTGCTGCTCTCTCGCACGCACTTGGTGGCGCTGATGTTTCACTTACCGCCACAACAACAGATGGACTTGGCTTCACCGGTGAAGGCAAAGGGCTTGCAGCTGTGGCATCGGCACTGATTTATAAGCCAAAGTAAGGCGTCGTAGGCTTTCTTTTAAGCATTTAGACCTTGGCGGGTAGACTTTCCCAATGAGTTCGCTAGCGCTATATGACACGTTGTCGCGGACTACCCAACCTTTTGTTCCGCTCAAAACTGGTGAAGTTTCGATTTACCTTTGCGGCGCAACGGTTCAATCATCCCCACATATTGGTCATATTCGCAGTGGCCTTAATTTCGACATTCTTTCTCGCTGGCTGACCAAGAGCGGATACACCGTTACCTTTGTTCGAAACGTCACCGATATCGACGACAAGATTTTGCAAAAGGCCGTTGTTGAACAGATGCCTTGGTGGGCACTTGCGATGAAGTACGAACGCGAATTTACCGCTGCCTACACCGCCCTTAATGTCTTGCCGCCAACATACGAACCTCGTGCAACTGGGCACATCACTCAAATGATCGAACTCATGAATATCTTGATCGAACGAGGAGCCGCTTACGCGCCAGGAAATGGTGACGTTTATCTTGCTGTTCGAAGCCTGGATTCTTATCTCACTTTGTCTCGGCAAAAACTTGATGACTTGCTCTCGCCCGATGATGCCGAGGGCTCATTTAAGAAGGATCCACGTGATTTTGCACTATGGAAAGGCGCAAAACCAGGAGAACCATCATGGCCAACTCCGTGGGGAAATGGTCGACCTGGATGGCACTTGGAATGTTCGGCAATGGCGCACGCCTATCTGGGCGAGGCCTTTGACATTCACGGTGGCGGTTTGGATTTAATTTTCCCGCATCATGAAAACGAAATCGCACAATCGGAGGCTGCAGGGTATGCCTTCGCCAAGATTTGGATGCACAACGCGTGGGTGACCACTGCGGGTGAAAAGATGAGTAAGTCTCTGGGTAATTCACTTCGTGTCACCGAACTTCTCAAACATTTCCGTGGAATCGAATTACGTTGGTATTTGGGCAGTGCTCATTACCGATCGATGTTGGAATACTCTCGTGAGGCGTTAGAAGAATCTGCAACAGGATTTAGACGTATTGAAAGTTTTCTTCACCGCGCCGCCGAATTACTTGGCACTCCTGGGACGCCTTCACTTTCTCAAAGTTTTGTTGATGCGATGAATGATGACCTTGCAGTACCTGCGGCCCTAGCAACGATTTCTGAATCCTTACGAATTGGAAATAGCGCTATTACTTCTGGTGATCTCGCAACACTTGCAAAAAGCGCTAACGAAATTAGGGGAGCACTTGAAGTTTTGGGTTGCGACCCATTCGATTCAGCATTTATTGCCACAGGTAATTCTGATGAGTCACAAGCCCTTGATGGCGTTATTCAATTGGCGCTCGCTCAACGTGCCGCCGCACGCGATAGAAAAGATTTTGCCGCATCCGATGCAATTCGTGATGGCTTAACCGCCTTAGGAATTACCATTGAAGATACGCCGCAAGGACCACGGTGGTCGATTTCACGAACAGAAGAGCGGTAGTAGCAATGGCTGGTAATTCATCACGCAAAGGCGCAGTTCGTACCTCTAAAAAGGGTCCAAGTTCTGGCAGTGGCGGTAACAATAAGAACCGTCTCTCTGGCAAAGGTCCAACCCCTAAAGCCGAAGACCGTCCTTACCACGCGGCTGCAAAACGTAAGAAAGCTGCTGCAAAAGACACCCGTGTTCGTGCACCTCGCGTGAAGAGCGAACGTCCTAAGGGCGGCGGGGAATTAGTTGCTGGTCGTAACGCGGTGGTTGAAGCCCTTCGTGCTGGCGTTCCTTCGATTGAA
>CAIYRR010000062.1 GCA_903928745.1 uncultured Actinomycetes bacterium
AGAGGGTCAGTCAGTTTCATTCGAGGTCGTACAGGGTCCAAAGGGTCCTCAGGCCGATGCAGTGAACGCTAACTAATACTCACCACTTTTAAAGAGAAAGGCCCTTCGAGAAATCGAGGGGCCTTTCTTAATGTCTTGATGCAATCAGTTATTTAGTACCCAACTTGTTTAGGAACATTTCCGACTTTCTTTTCTAACGCCGCAACTGATTTCGCTGGCGAAAGATCTTTTCCGACTTTCCACGCATCGAGATATTTCCATGGATATAACTCTCCGCGCCGTACCCACCAGATAGCCGCTGGTGTTGGCCATGAGATTCCATAATGGACATGTGATGCCGTACCACGAGCATCTCCTGATGTTCCGACAAGCCCCAGCAAATCCCCAGCAGCAACTCGAACTCCAGGTTCAATACCCGTGGTGACTTTACTCAGGTGCGAACCGTAATAGCGCACACCATCATCTCCAATCATGGATACAAACATTCCGCCTCGATCGGCGCCTAGATTTGTTTTCCCGTTCCACTTATCCACCCGATTAATTTCATCAATAGTGCCTGACGTAGATGCGACAAATTTGCATCCTTTTTTAGTCAAGATGTCAGAAGCCGGATAGTTGTGATGGGCACGGGCATATGTGTACGTGCAGCCAGAGATCGGGAAAGCATAAATAGGAGCTGCCTGGGCGCTCTGCGGAAGAGTTATTAATAAAGTAATTGAGGAAAGCACGAGTGCAATTATTCGACGCATAGCGCGAGCATACCTGCGCCCGTTGCGAAACCTACTAGAGGTGAGTCGTTTCTTGCGCGAGATTTTGCGCGGTGGACATGATGATATTAATAGTGGTGGTTTTTCCGCTGACATTTGTAAATGCCCTGATTCTGGCAGTGCCATTTGTAGCTGGAATTGGTATAGATGCATTTACATACTGACTACCCGTTGTTCCACTTGTTGTCATGATCGTATTGATTGAACCCGCGCATGTTGCTGATGCTTCGTTAGTCCAACCCGTGGTGCACCATTGAAGAGCCATCGTGTCGGTACTGGAGACTGTAACCGTTTGTGCGATACCGATACTTGTGACAGCCATATTGCCAGTGTTATTAATACTGAAATACTGCTGGTAGGGACAGCCCGTAAATGTGACGTTACGTCCGATGTTGATTGTCGCAGTTGTTGCATTAGAAATAGTTATTGAATAAGGAACAACGGCGGAAATTGCGGTAACTTTTGTGTTGGAAGGGATTCCCGTGCGGGCCGCTGTCATCCCGACCGTGTAGGCCGGCGGTGCGGTTGTTAGCGTTATAACCGTTGAACCAGGCGGGGTCGATGCGGACGTCACTAGCGTAAAACCCGACACACAACTTCCCACCGCAGTAAATGTCGGCAAAGTGT
Organism: uncultured Actinomycetes bacterium; assembly: GCA_903928745.1. GTDB lineage: Bacteria > Actinomycetota > Actinomycetes > Nanopelagicales > Nanopelagicaceae > QYPT01. The sequence continues at coordinate 1,395 of CAIYRR010000062.1, forward strand.
ACGAGGCAAGATTTGATGTTGTAGAACTCGCTGCCGGAAACACCACAGGCCTACCAGAACTAATTGCTTGCGGCGAAGATTGGCTTGCAATTGTCACCAATCCAGCAAAAGCGAGATTGGCCTGCGTTGCACCAAGCAGCACAAACAGTGCGCTCAGTACAGCACAGACCAATCTCTTCACCGCTTTTGCCTTTCCCTAAACTACAAACTCATATGTATTAGGAGTTCGTTGTTGCACCCGTAGCTTGACGCTCACGTAGAACCCAAGTGACAGATGCACTTAGTCCAGTAATCGTTCCGCCAGAAATGGCAGTCGCTGTTCCGTATCCCGGAATTGATTGACCTGTTGGCGCAGCTCCATTTACCCATACTTCGTTATTCGTAGCATTTGGCAAACCAACAGCGAATTGCAGATGCAGTACCGCGGCAGATGCCAAGGTCGTAATTCCGGTTAAGGCAACTCCATTAGCGCTCGCGGCAACGAGCGCACTAAGGCTTGTCGCGACCACAACAGTTGTCGTACCACTGCAAGATCCTGCAGGATAGGACCAAGCAACCGGACAAGCCGATACAACTACCTGTAAACCGCGTGAAGCATCGCTTGAAAGATTATTTGATGCGGCCACACCTGCAGAAAGCGCCAATCCGACTCCACCGCTCGTACCCGAGTTCGTGTATTCGATTCCAACGGTTCGAGTGTCACCTGGATTCATGTTGGCGAATGTTGCGGAGAAGCCAGTGCTTCCAGATACGGCTGTGGGTGTATCAAATTTCAATGTGCCAGAACTAATTGTTTGAGGTGTCGCGTTATAAGCAACAGCGTCCAAAGTAGCGGATGCTCCTTCAGTTACCGCGCCAGTGCCAATGAGCGCTGCAACAACGAGAATTGAGGTTTTTAATAAGACTGAAAAACTGATTTTTCCTTGCAGTAGCCCATTAGTGCGTAGACCCATTTCACTTCCTCCTTTGATTAGTAGTGGATGTTGCCCGAGAGGGATTTCACACCTGCACCGGCATGAAATCCCATCTCGAACCTCTATTTCTTTTTAGTCTCGTTCCTATTTATTAGGATTTATTAGGATTTATTAGGATTTATTAGGAGTTATTAGGAGTTGGTTGTTGATGCGTCACGTTGGATTTCACGAAGCTTGAATTGCAACAGAGCTGCAGCTCCCTGAACTGTTGGTGATGGCAACACGCCATTTGTTGTAGTTTCTGCTTGATCAGGTAGCACGATTGAGAACTTCAATGAGGCAACCTCATCGACGGCCATAGTTGAAATCAAGGACTGTGCACTTGCAATTACGCTGGTGATTGGAGTGGATACGAGAACATCTGTTGTCGTACCGGCAACATGCGCCGCTGTTTCACATACTCCAGCCGATGTCCATGCCGCAGTTCCTCCAACATTGGAGCAACGGGTGATGGTTACCTGAAGACCTTTTTCTGCACTAGTGGTGAGCAAAGTAGAGGTCAAAGATGTGTCGAGTGCAGAAACAGAAAGACTCTTTCCAGCCAAGTCGCCACTGTTCTTGTATTCAACAAAGCGATTAACTGTGTCACCAGGAGCAATCTTCTGAATTGGTTGAGTGAAACCGTCTCCACGTTCGGTTGCTTCTAATTTCAAGATGCCACCAGAGATGTCTTGCGGAATTGTGTTGAATGCGACAGCATCCAAAGTTGCGGATGCACCTTCAGTGATACCTGCGGTACCAATGACACCGGCAACGACCAAAAGTGCGCCTTTACCTATCAAGCTAGAAGCGCTCCCATTGAAACTAAATAGCGAGCTTCTTAGAGCTGCTGTTGATATCGACATAGTGTGTATTCCTCACGTGCTAGTAGTTGATGGTGCTAGTAGGTGGTGGTGCTAGTAGTTGGTTCTATTGCTGTACCTGAGGGGTAGGTTTCTTCGGGTGTGAATTAGTACTGAGTGAAACGATCCATCTGTTGTAGGCGTTCTTTTTCTGATTGGCGGGGAGCCTCTCCCAATCCATCCCTGGACATAGTTCGCCCAGTAGGGGCGATAGCTACGGCTAACTCTTTGCGCCGCATCTTCATGAAGAAAAAGATGTTGATCAAGACCAACAGAACTCCGCCAAGTGTTTTCATGACAGTGGAAGAAAGGAGATCCAATACGTAACCAATTTTGGGAATCGTGTAAACCACTTGACGGATTGGCTGGAGCCCGCTGTAGGCAACTTCAGGATCGGGAGTTGGGTTTGCATCGCCTTGCATGACAAGTTTGATTCCTTGACCATCTTGTGTCTTCTTGACAACTCTGTGAGCCGTCATCTCCCAGTTCTCTGGGTTGAGATACAAAATGACATCGCCCACCTGGACGTGGTTGGCCGGGATAACGTCGGCTATAAGTTCATCGCCAGGATTCATGGTCGGCTTCATGCTGCCGGACATGACCGTGTGAATAGAGATTCCGAAATAGGCAGTGATAAGAGCGGGAGCCACAAGTACTAAGACAAGGCTAAACAAAAACGCAACATTAAATCGTGTAGTGCCTCTATTTACACTCCTGCGCGAAACAGTATGTGTTGCCATCTCACTCACCTTTCGTTAGTCGGACTTGGATATCGCAATGAAAAAGATTTGGTACGCGGTTCGTTGCATGTCATGTGCAAATCCGTTGCGGAAAGATAGAAGTACGTGAATATGCAGGGCAATATCACCCGCGGATTTTCACGAAACTGGGGAGTTACCCCCTAAACCAATTGTTTACTCAACTTATTGGTGTAGGGCAATCCTTAGACCGAACGTTCATTGATAGCTCTTTCTTTTGCTCCGCTGATCTGCCAGAAAGTCTCGACACTGATATTTCTAGACTCCTCGTTTTGACCAGTCATAAGGGCTATCCCCACATAAAGAGGGTGATTTTTGGGGTGAATGTCTCCTATATTCTCCCAATGCAAATGGCAACCGAAACTGCACTCGCTCTCGGAGTACTTGTTGTCGAGGATGAAAACTTCTCTCGGACAATACTTTCCGAGTCTTTGATTGCCGGCGGACTTCGTGTCGTAGGTAGTGCATCAAATGCTCAGGCAGCAATGAAGCTCTTTCAACTCCATCACCCTGATGTTGTAACCCTTGATCTTGATCTTGGGGATGGACCAACAGGAATTGATATCGCTTACGCGATGCGCGAAAAAGATTCAAGTGTAGGAATCGTTATTCTTTCATCCCTTCCTGATCCACGATTGCTTCGTCCTAACCTGCGTCCCGTACCGCCTCATGTGATTTACCAACAGAAATCTAAAGTGGACACACCGGAAGCTCTCATGCGAAGTATTCACGAAGCGATTCAAGCAATTGCAAATGCTGGCGATAAGAAAGCTTCCAGGAATAATGGTGCGCAACATCAAACTCCTTTTACCGATACTCAAATAGAACTTATGCGATTGATCGCATTGGGACTTTCTAATACGGAAATATCAAAGCGTCGTTTTACAACCGTCAAGTCGACGGAAAACTCAATTGCACGCCTTGCCAAGATTCTTCATCTAGAACAAGATGAAACAATCAATCAACGTGTCCAGATTGCGCGCACTTATTTCAGATTGATTAAGGGAATATAGGTTCGTGAAAGATGTCGATGACAGACTCTTTCATCAGGCCCTCACGAGTAAGTGGGCGGCCGATAAAGGTACATTCATTACTTCGTTGTCCGTCTCGATACCTTTCGCACTTCTCGAAAACCGAGATGCCGTGTTGCATTGGGCAGACGCCTTAGCCTTAATAGGAACATTCGCGATCAGTTTCATGGCCTTTGGATTAACAGTGTGGGGGCTACTTGGTTTACGAAAATTGCTAACTTCAAGGCCCTTACTCGCTGGAGAAACAATTTTGATTACCGGCATTGGCGGAGTGATACAGGGCATATCGTCATCATTACTTATGGGATCTTTTGGCCTTGTCGATGCGCTGCCTATGTGGGTCAGGATCATCGATGGCACGATTCTTGGCAGTATCTGGATTCCCATAGTTGCACTCGTTCGATACACCTTACGTACATATCGCGCCTTCAAGAAAATTCATGTTGAGGAACTAGAACATTATGCAAATCTCACTCTCTTGCAATCAGATCTTTATAACGAAATCGCCGATGAGATTGCCACCAACGCGGAGGCTGAAGTCCAAGATGGTTTAGACGCCCTCTACCGCGAAGTAGAACTCATCTCTTTAGGCAGGCAAGATCCACTCTTGGCAGCGCAGAACATACGTGAATCCGCAGAGAATCATCTACGGCCGCTCTCACATAAGTATTGGAAAGAATCGTCGCATTTGCAGCGGACTGATCTATCAGAAAAGTATCAAAAACTTACCCCTAAAGGATTCCTTCGAAACCTTTGGATTGCCCTAAAGAATTACCATATAGATCCACTCACATTCGCAATTGGATGTCTCGCTTACAGTGCACCACTTATCTTGAGAAACCATCCCAATATCGGCGGAATTCTTACAGTTTTCTGGCTATTTATGGGCAACTTGGGATTGCAAAGTATTGGCGAGTTCTGCGCTATAAAATTCCATACATTTGAAAATACTATTCGTCTGTCTGTAACGCTTTTCACAATTTTGGTTCCTGTTTCGCCGGTGCACCCAGTTACCAGCTTTCTCTTTCCCGAATCCGTTACGCCGGATTTCCCGGTACGCGTGACGCTCGCACTTGAAACATTAGCTGTCGCTATTTTGCTCACCGCTGCTAAGAGCGCTGTTCTCACAAAGAAGTCTGCAAAACGTGCATTCACTGCCGATGTCCGGTGGGGTGAAATACAGACAGATTTTGAGACAGCGGTACGTTCTTTGCAACTGCGCAAGTGGGCGCACTTTGTGCACGGCGAGCTCAAGGCCAAATTCCTTGCCATTGCGATGCTTCTAGATCAAGCGCATTTCGCCAATGACGCCATGGCAAAGGAGCGAGCCATTGAGGCCGCTCGCGATCTTCTCCGCCAACCCGTGCGCCCAGCAGAGGCACAGAGACATTCCCTGCAAGAAGAATTAAATTTCCGCGCAGAGCTATGGGATTCAGTCATTCCGATTCAGCTGAAGTTCGATGTGCAAAGCAAAATTCCTTGGTCGATTGTAGAACAGTGCGGTCGTGTCCTTGAAGAGGCAATCAATAATGCTCTCCAGCACGGCGCGGCTCATGGAGTGGATATTTCGGTTCATGAACTACCTGACACATCATTGGAAATCATCATCTCCAATGAAGGAAGTGCTGTAGACAACCACATTCCAGGCATAGGGTCGTCAATCTATGACCATGCAACCGGCGGAGATTGGTCCCTCACTACGAATGCACATAATCAGACGCAATTGCATTTACGGATAGCAACCACGCAGCCAGGTTAATTATCCGCTACTGACTACGATAGGCAGGTGTCTACTCGTAAACTCGATGGTGGTCTTTCCACCGCGCTAGAGGCAAATGGCAATAAATTAATTGGATCCCTATGGACTGGCGAACTCTTACGCAGTGCACCAAAGGAGATCGAGAAGGCCCACCGCGATTTCGTGAGCGCTGGTGCACAGATAATTATTACTTCTGCCTATCAACTCTCTTTCTCTGGGTGCGACATCCGCGGGTGGAGTAAGTCCGATGTCATCTCCGCGCTTGCGCTCTCTACCGAATTAGCGCGAAGCGCTTCATCAGATCATGACGTGCAAGTCGCTGCCAGCGTTGGACCTTATGGAGCATCCCTTTCTGATGGATCCGAATACCGCGGACGCTATGGAGTTTCCCGTTCGGTATTGCGAGAGTTCCATAGACAACGCCTTGATATCTTGATTGAAACGGAGCCAGATATTTTGGCCATGGAGACCATGCCCGACATCGAAGAAGTCGAAGTCCTGCTTGATCTATTAGATGAAACGGGAAGCGATATTCCCTTTTGGGTTGCCTACTCATGCAAAGCGGGCGAGCAAACCAATGCAGGACAACCATTTCGAGAGGCAGTCCAATTAGTGGCAGAGAGGAAACACGCTCTTGCTGTCGGCATAAATTGCACAGCACCTGAATTAATTGCACCTCTCTTGCGCTCTGCTGGAAAAGATTTCCCCTACGTGGTTTATCCCAATGCTGGTCGCGAATGGGATGCTAAGAAAAAGGAGTGGCAAGGCAAGCCCAACGGCCGGTTTGAGCCCGATTTACTAGCTGAATGGATGGAATTAGGCGCGCAAATAATCGGTGGATGTTGCGGAGTCGGGCCCCGCGACATTGAGGCAATGGAGTTATCTTAAAAAGTAATCTCCCACGGACTTCTATGCCTCATGTGGGTGAATCACTTGCCTTACAACTTGTGCACCTTGGAGAGAGTCCATCGCTTCATTCACTTGCGACATTGGACTGGTGGAAGTTAATAATCTTTCCACGGGCAGCTTTCCCGCTCTCCAATAATCTACAAATTCTGGAATATCTACACGTGGATTTGCAGAACCCAAATATGAACCCTTGATAGTTTTAATATCGGATACTAAAGACAAAGCGGAAATCGACAACATATCTTCTGCACGAGGAAGCCCAACTGTAACGGTGATTCCTCCGCGGCCTGTTGCCTCATATGCATCTTTCAATGTTGCAGCTCGACCAGCCGCTTCAATTCCAACTGCAACACCTGTAGGTAGGTGATCACGAAGATTCTCACTAGGGTCTAGTGCGAAGTCCGCCCCGAGAGAAAGCGCTAACTCGCGTTTTGAAGCGACCGGATCAATCGCAAATATTGGTGATGCTTTAGAAATAACTGCGCCAAGAAGTGCCGCCAAGCCCACTCCCCCAAGTCCCCATACTCCCAAAGATTGTCCTGGTTGTACCTTGGCTGAATTTCGCACCGCACCTATTCCTGTCAGCAAAGCACATCCAAATAGCGCCGCGATATCTAATGGGATGTCATCAGGAATCTTCACAAGGGATCGCTCATCAATGACTGCGTATTGGCTATAACAGGAAACACCGTTGTAATGATTTACAGTCTTGCCATCAAGGCTGATGCGAGAACCACCGTTAATCATTTCTCCACGTGCATTCGACGTGGCACCAACTGAACAATATGCAGGAATGCCAGAAGTGCATTCATGACATGTTCCACAACTAGGTAGAAATACCGTTGTTACGTGATCGCCAATTTTCAAATCGCGAACATCTGCGCCTAAGCCAATGACAACCCCTGCAGATTCATGCCCACCAATAATTGGTAATGGGCGTGGGCGACTGCCATTGAGCACGGATAGATCTGAGTGACAGATCCCTGCGGCTTCAATCTTCACCAAAACCTCACCTGCTTGAGGTGGGGCAAGGTCTACCTCAACTATTTCCAGAGGACGCGAAGTTGCATATGGAAGGCTCGTGCCAGTTTCACGTATCAATGCCGCTAAAGACTTCATGTTTGCAACCTATAGTGAGATATCCTGCCTGTCTATGAAGAGCCGCTTTTGTCCCACATTGCGAACTCAACTATCTTTACCCGGTAGGTCAAGGGGCGGTAGCTCAGTTGGTTAGAGCCCAGAACTCATAATTCTGTCGTCGTCGGTTCGAGCCCGACTCGCCCCACTTCTCCGCCAGTCTCTCGACACAGTTTCACCTCACAGGGCAAGTAATCCCGCTTCTTTTCTATTTTTGACGCCTAGCTTTGCAAAAAGGCTCACGGCGTCTTTGCGGATCGTGGATTCGCAGTAAACCTGCAGCGCCTAGCGTCTATGTTCGAAGACTTCGATTGAGTATTTTCAGAATTATTGAAGGTGAAGCTACTGCGAAGAATCAGGAAAATGGCGAACTAAATTAATTTCTTTTTCCGAAGCCTTGCAAAGTATTGCTACTCTCAGAACGCCAGTTTTGTCACTCACGCAAACCTTCACATACTGACCATGATCCGAACTTAAAATCTGCGTTGGATGAGGTCTGCCAAATGTAATGATTAGGGTTGCGACTATAAAGGCGGCTACCGTAAGGCCAGAAATGAAAATGGCCGATTTTTCGATTTTGTCTTCAAACATTATTTTTGTTGATGATCAAAAACCAAGGTCTTTGCTCATGTCCACTCATCTCCTTTCACATCTAATGGACAATGAAAGGTTAATCCTCGAGCATTAAGATATCGACTCAATATCCAGACCTATCCAGACCAACTTTTATAATCTCAGAGCAGATCTCCAGCGTCTTTTCTGTTGTTAACGCCTAGTTTTGCGAAAAGGCTTACAGAGTCTTTCCGAACCGTCGACTCACTGAAACCCAGATCAACGGAAATCTCTCGGTTGGTGCTGCCGCTGCCCATCAACGCTTGAATGTCCTTTTCTCTCGTGGTAAGAGGTAAACCCAGTAAGAGACCTTTAATGGGTCCAGCGATTTCTAAAGCTAAGAGGATCTCGCGTCTGAGATTTATGGACAATAAATTCGCAATGAGTTCTAAATATGTTAAGGAGTCAGCGCTTAGTTCTTCCCTAGTGCCAGTTATGCAAAGAGCCCCCACGGCAACACCACGATTAAGTAGTGGAATGGCAATTATTGGGGCAAAGAATTTAATAGGTGAATCTTTCACCCAATTGGGGTACTCAAGGTTTAAGACTTGCGCAGTCTCCACCCAAACGACTCGAGAATTTCTTATTGAATCCACTATTGGCGAAGATATTTCCAAGGTTGCAGGATTACTCAGTTCCTCTACGTTCTCCGGAAAACCAAAACTGTGGGTTAATGAGTACGTTCCATTGGCATGTATTGTAAAGAAACTAACGGTCTTGGGAGGATTCTCCGGAAAAATCATGAGCCCAATAATTTTGCAGTAATCACTTTGGGAAACTAAATCCGAACCAATTATTCTTGAGAGTGCCAGCGCGCTTTTCATGTATTTTGATGGCGAAGACTCGGTCATCGAATCCCCCAATCAATTGGTGTTTGAATGAAAGTAGCGCCTTTTTCCTTCTGAGCGCTGCACAGTCTAGGGGTATCCCCCCTTGATACCTTGAGGAGACGCAAAGAAGCACCATGAGCGGGCTCCAGACTCACCTCACGCTAAAT
>CAIYRR010000063.1 GCA_903928745.1 uncultured Actinomycetes bacterium
ACAATCTTTCCTTTTTATGTCCCATAACGCACATGAGCGACTATGTGGTTTATTTTGAACCTTCTTTAGCGAAGAAGGGGTCTCAGCTGGGAATGCGCAAGGATTACACGGGGACTTCTGTGAAAGGTGTTAATAAGAGCCAATGGATCTACACGATTAGTTCTAAGGCATTTGTTAATAACCCAATCGCTGGTTTGCAATTATCTACTTATTACTCAAGTACGACCATGGAGCGAGTGACTACCACGTGCAGTGGAACGTACTCCATCAGTTGTAACACTGCGAGCAGTAGTGTTTTTGATGTAGATGAAGTATTGATTGAGATGTCAACTGTTGCCGTGGCACAGCCGATTCCCGCCGCATCCAAATCGAGCACATCGGTTGGAGGTGGCACGTCAACTGCAGCGGCAGGGGCTGCGACAGTTCAAGACTTTTTTGATCGAATTACCGGAGACTACGTACGCACAAGTCATAAATTCCAAGTAACTTGTATAAACGATGCTCCGCGTAATGGTTCAGTCTCTGGACTAAGACTATTTCTAGTTCTTTCAAATATGGATGGAAGTGTTTCTTCTGGGACTCAGTATTTTCCTAGTCACTACACCGCGGCGTTTGCCAGCAAGATAAAGACTTGGTCCGATACCACTACTAGTTTGAACTATATTGAGTTGGATTTCACCTCACCGAATGCAAATACAAATCCATGTGGCATGACTGCGACTTATGTGCCTTCGCTGCAAAGTATCGGGTCTGATGTGAAGAGCGCAATGTTCCTAGTTGGTGGTCCAACAGGATTTGCGGTCGCTTCCAGAACGATTTTTAGCTCCTTTGACATCGGCTAAGAAAAGAAGTGGCTGATACACCTCAGTGTTTTGCAGAACAATTCTCCATGTCCACCAGTAATTACCTGCCTCAATATTGCTGTGGAAGTGAGCGATCGCATAGTTCGACCTAAGGCATTTCCCGGAGTTTGATCCACCATGCTGGTCAATTGAGCTTCGGGACCTCATTGCCGCCGCGGAGGGCGCTGAGGAGTAGCCAGGCCCCTCAAATACCCCTTCCCAGCCCTACCCGAACAGATGTTCGAATCTTGTGTTACTCTGCGTTTCCCCCAAAATCACGGCTTGCCCGGGTTTGCGCCTCCCTTAACCCGCAACCCAGCAATGTCAGTGACTGGCGGTAACTTTCCACTCCGTCCGATGCTCCAGCCTCAAAGAAGAAGGAAACGGTGACTGAAGAAAACACTCCGAATGAGAAAGAACTCTGGAAGCGCATTCCAGAGACCCAAGGCGTTGATCGCGCCCAAACATTTGTGGCACTGAGCCACATTGCATTTGATCGGGGAGATCACAAAGCATCCCTGGCACTGTGTGAAAGCGCGCGAGAGATTTATGAAACTCTCGCAACAACAAATACCGATGACTTGCTCCATGTCTATCAAGGCATCACCGGTTCACTCAAACATTTAGATCGCGAAGGCGAAGCCGCCGAGTTCGCATTACATGCAGTGGCTGTCCTCAAAGAAGATCATCCTGCAGAGGCCATAAGTATGTTGCGCCAAGCAGGTCGTCACTATTTCAGCGCTGGACAATACGAGCGCTCGCTCACGTGTCACCAAAGCGCTCTCACTGAATTAGATCCCGACATCAGCGAAATCAATATCGGTGTTGATTACTACAACATCGGTTACGCGCATTACATGTTGGATCACTTTGCAGAAGCGGTCCCCAATCTGATCAAGGCTCGCGAATTATTCAAGCAGGGCAAAGCCCCAGAGCGCGTCTTCTACTGCGATGAATATCTTGCAGCTGCATACATCGAATTAGAAAACGGAGTAGATGCACTCCTACATGCACAACGCGCAGTGGACTACGCAGTCACTATGCAAAACGAAGTCCTCGATTGCTGGGCACGCTATCGCCTGGGATCTGCAAAGTTCATGATCGGTGATTCCGAAGATGCAGAGAAAGAACTCCGTAAATCACGCCGCATGAACACTCAGGCATGCCATGTTGATTGGGAACTTGCCGTCAATGTTGAAAAGGAATTGGCCACTGTCCTTAAAGCTAAAGGCGAAGAGGACGAAGCCAACGAAATCCTTCGTCGCATCAAAGTCATTGAAGAAACCATGGACGACGCCTAATGCCCAAACTGCGCAGGATAGGTCTCTATTTCCTCATCTTCATCGCATTCTGGGTAATAACTTTTACCTTCGAGCACTTTCACCCTTTGCCACCAGAAGATGCGCCAAGTGCCATACATGCAATCGCATCACAACCATCACAACCAATGTCCACCCCAACACCAACATTTCTCCCTGCCTCCAAAGAGATTCCCGCTGCCAATATGTGGACCTATGAATGCGAACTCATTTTGCAGAAACCAAGTGAGGAAACAACAACCTGCGCTGACTTTGGCATCATGGTTCGCGCCATCCACTGGGATCAATGGAGCCAAGGCCATGCCTTCGGTACCGGCATCTATTCCATCAACGACTGCACTCCAAATTGCGCCGACGGCAAGCGCCATGAAGCACCCGTCACCGTGGAATTAAGCGACCTCACCAAGGTAGGCGATAAATACCTTCTGAACACATTCACTTTCTCATCACAAACAGGGGAGAACTTGCCACTAAGCCAGAGCCCTGACCAGTCGTGGGATGTATCAGAGTTCTACCGCAATGTGCCTGGGATGCATGAGGGTGTTTAATAGCTATTGCTAGCCTCTAGCCGAGATCTCTCCCCGTCTCTAAACTCTCAAATGGACAACGCAAAGAAGTATTAGTGAATTGCCAGATGCAAGGGA
>CAIYRR010000064.1 GCA_903928745.1 uncultured Actinomycetes bacterium
AAGAAACTTCTCGATGTGATTCCGTTTGGTCTCATAATCGTGGGCTTCAATCTTTGGTCGCATCCGAACTTCTTTCACGATGATGTGAGTTTGGTTCTGCCGCGCTTCCCGAGCCTTCTGTGCAATTTCGTACTTGTATTTTCCGAAATCCATGATCTTGCATACGGGTGGAACGGCGTCAGGAGCGATCTCGACTAAATCAAGACCGACCTCATCTGCCATTCGCAATGCGGTATCGATATCTACGACTCCGATTTGCTCAGCGGTTGGACCGATGAGACGAACTTCAGGGACGCGAATGCGATCGTTGATGCGGGCTTCAGTGCTGATAAAAACTCCTTCGTAATGACTCGCTTGTCAGTAGATAAGTCGCTACAAGAGATGCCCGCGAAGAAACCCAATACTCTGGGTATCGACTTACCAACTCGCCGAGGCGATGGAGGTGGGAGCGGAACTCCTCTTGCAGTGCCGACTAGGCCACTGGTCTTGGGGTAAGGGTACTAGAGGGTTGGCTAGACGCGAAATTGAGGATTTTCCCGCTTTATCCGCCCATGGCGTGCATGCCGCCATCCACATGGAGGATCTCGCCGGTTGTTTTTGGCAGCCAATCCGAGAGCAAAACAACTGTTGCTTGAGCTGTTGGTACAGGGTCGGTGACATCCCAACGAAGGGCTGAACGCTCATCCCAGAGATGCTCAAACTGCTCAAAGCCAGGAATGGATTTCGCCGCCATGGTTTTTATTGGTCCAGCGGCTACAAGGTTGACGCGAATATTTTCAGACCCCAGATCGCGGGCTAAATAGCGTGAAGTAGATTCAAGTGCTGCCTTGGCCACGCCCATCCAGTCATATTTTGGCCAAGCAACGCTGGCATCAAAATCGAGGCCAACCACCGAGGCTCCATCAAGAAACATTGGCTTTGCCGCCATCGTGAGGGCCTTCAATGAAAATGCTGAAACATGAAGAGCTGTGGCTACATCAGGCCATGCAGTGTTTAGGAAATTGCCGCCGAGCGCTGCCTCTGGTGCGAAACCAATGGCATGCACGACGCCATCCAGATGAGGTACGTGCACGCGAAGTCGTTCGGGAAGTGCAGCAAGATCTTCTTCATTTGTAACATCAAGTTCAACAACGGGGGCCAATTGAGGAAGGCGCGCGGAAATTCTCTCCGTTAAGCGCAACACACGACCGTAGGAACTTAGCACAACGGTCGCACCTTCTTCCTGTGCCAATCGCGCAATATGAAAGGCTATGGAGGCATCTGTGAGAACGCCCGTTACTAATATATTTTTACCTGTTAGTAAACCCACGTTAATGCCCCATTCCTAATCCACCGTCAACTGGAATCACCGCGCCCGTTATGTAGGACGCTTTCTCTGATGCAATAAACCCAACGACTCCCGCAATTTCTTCTGCCGAACAGAAACGGCCAAGAGGTACAGAACCAGCTATTTCGGTCCGGCGCTTCTCATCTAGCTCGGCAGTCATATCTGTCTCAACAAATCCTGGAGCGATTACATTGGCTGTAATTCCTCTGCTTCCCAACTCGCGAGCAAATGAACGAGCCATTCCGACAAGGCCCGACTTGCTCGCTGAATAGTTCACTTGTCCTGCAGAACCAATGCTGCCAACCACGGATCCAACAAAAATCAAACGTCCTCTTTTGAGTTTAAGCATCCCTCTTGTGGCACGACGTGCAACGCGAAATGCACCCGTTAGATTTGCATCAATAACATCAAGAAAATCCTCATCACTCATTCTCATGACCAAGGTATCTTTCGTGATTCCGGCATTTGCCACGATAACTTCAGGAACGCCAAATTTCGCTTCGATTTCACTGAAACCTTGATCAACGCTCTCGCTCGATGTGACATCCATTCGGATTGCATCAAATCCTTCAGGGGCGGCACCTGATCGGTGCGTCACAACGACGTGAAATCCGCCGGCTTGTAGCTCTTGTGCGATTGCTAAACCGATCCCCCGATTGCCTCCCGTGACAAGAGCTATCGGTTTGGCGGACAAAGTCATACGCGAAACCTACTGGCTACTGTTGCGTAAGGATGAATTTCCACGCCGCCAATCCAAGATTGAAGGTGCAATCAGAAGCATTGGAGCCTAGGGTTGGGCAATGGCCGATGAAATTCACGACATCACAAGTGCTCAACAGGCGCTCAGTGATGAACTCCCCGGCCGCCAAAGACGTTATTTTATTTCGATGATGATTAGGACGGCATGCTTTATCGCCGCCGTCATTTTGCCCAACCCTTACAGATGGATCGCTCTCTTTGGGGCGGTATTTCTCCCTTACTTCGCAGTAGTGATTGCAAATGCAGGACGAGAAACCATTGCCCCAGGATCTGCAGTGATCGATGACAGTCCAAAATCCATCACCTGATTCTCATGCGAAAGAGAGTGTCCTCACCTCACTCATCGCAACACTTGTAGCTGCAGGCTTAGTCCTTCTCTGTCTTTGGGCTAGCCAATGGCAATATCAACGAGGCGTAGATCGACATCATCGCAATTTCGTGATTTCTCATCATGTTGCTCTAGCCCCAGAAAATCTCACCTTAGCCGTGACGCACCTTGCAGATTCTGAGTGGCGTACCGTAACGACATCCGGGGTGTTTGATAGCAAGCATCAAATTTTGTTGCGCAATAGATATTCAGAAGGCAAATATGGTTTCGATCTTCTCACTCTTTTTCACGATGAAGCGGGAATAACTTATTGGGTAGACCGCGGGTGGATTCCGCCAGGGGCAACAGCTATTGAATCACCAGCCCTACCAACGACATCATCGCAACGCGTTTCGATAACGGGACGGCTCAGGCTGCAACAATCGCTTCCTCAAGGTTCATTCTTCGCGGTGTCAACATCTGGCAAAGGTGACCTCGTATCCAAATGGAATGCTCAGAGTGATACTCAAGTTAAAACGGAAGTTTTCTACCTAGACCTTCTTACCGTTTCTGAGAAATCGATGACGCCTTCAGTGCCAGTAGTGCTACCCGAACTCACTGATGGACCACACATGGCATATGCATTTCAGTGGATCTTCTTTGCAGGGTTGGTTATATATGGACGACTACTACTGCGCAGGAGCCGATAGATCCTGCCTTGCATAAAGTTCCGCGTAAAGGCCATTTCTTTTTACAAGCTCTTCATGCGTTCCACGTTCTGCAATCGTCCCTTTATCCATGACCAAGATTTGATCTGCTTCCATCACAGTGCTTAATCTGTGCGCGATGACGATGCTTGTTCTTCCTTTAAGAGCAACTCGAAGTGCCTCATGAACAAGTGCTTCATTTTCGGAATCTAAGTGAGCTGTTGCCTCATCGAGAATAACAATCGATGGCGACTTCAAAAGAAGGCGCGCAATCGCAAGCCTCTGCTTCTCTCCACCGGATAGGCGATGACCTCTTTCACCGACCATAGTGTCAAGGCCATTGGGCAAAGATGAAATCAAATTCCAGATCCGAGCCGACTCGCAAGCTTCCTGCATTTCTAGCGCGGTTGCATCTGACTTGGCGTAGCGAAGATTTTCAGCGATGCTTTCGTGGAACAAATGTGCATCTTGCATGACAACGCCAATGCAATCACGCAAACTCTGCAATTGCAGATCTCTAATATCTGACCCACCGACGAGGATCGCTCCTCCCGTGACGTCGTATAAACGTGGAATCAGAGCGCTGATTGTTGTCTTACCAGCCCCCGATGATCCAACGATCGCCGTCATCGTGCCTGGCGCAGCGATAAAGGAGATGTCTTTAAGGACTTCCCCGCTATCCACGGTTTCTGGTTTAGCGGTTGATTCAAGTGAGGCCAATGAAATTTCATCGGCCCGCGGATAAGAGAAATTAACATTTCGAAATTCAACTGCAACGTGAGAGCCAGAAACGATCTTCGCGTCAGGTCGATCTTGAACCATCGGAATGAGATCAAGCACTTCAAAGACTCTCTCGAATGAGACGAGCGCTGTCATTACATCGATACGAACATTAGATAGAGCGGTCAAAGGGCCGTACAACCTAGAGAGTAAAGCAGTGATTGCAAGCAACGTTCCAACGGTCACCTTTCCAGATATTGCTAGGTGCCCGCCGATTCCATATGCAAAAGCAGTTGCGACAGCAGCGACACTGGTGAGGGCGACAAAGAACAAACGGTTGAGAAGTGCAATCGTTATTCCTATATCAGCAACTCGTCTGGCCTTCGATGAGAAGAATTCATGTTCGGTTTTAGGTTGCCCGTAGAGAGCAACAAGCATTGCACCAGAAACATTGAAACGCTCTGTCATGGTGCTAGACATCTCCGCGTTCATTTTGAAGGACTGTCTAGTAAGTCCTTGTAATCTTTTTCCAACCCATTTAGTTGGAAGCAGGAAGAGCGGCAGCAAAACAAGTGAGACCGCAGTTATCTGCCAGGAAAGAATCAGCATCGTTATTACAACCAGAACAAGACTTACGACATTGCTGACAACTCCTGAAAGCGTTGCGGTGAAAGCCTGCTGCGCTCCGATTACATCTGAGTTGATTCGTGAAATCAGCGCACCGGTCTGGGTGCGAGTGAAGAAGGCAATAGATTGTTTTTGTACATGGGCGTAAACGACTGAGCGAAGATCGAAAATTAGACCTTCGCCAATGCGAGATGAGAACCAACGTCCAATCACACTCATAACAGAATCGGCTAAAGCTAGTACGCCAACGAGAAGTGCAAGCTTGGTAACTAATCCCCCATTGTGGGGAATAACGCCTTGGTCGATGAGCTTACGAAGAATGAGCGGAGTTGCGATCACAAGGACTGCATCCACCACGACGGTGATTAAGAAGAAAATGATTTGCCATTTATATGGCTTGGCGAAAGTGAAGATTCGAGCAATCGTTCCGGTTTTGAGTTTCTGGTGTTTAACAGATGGATCGGCAGTAAGCGACCGCATCATCATCCAACCATTGTGAGATGACACCTTTAGACCGTGAAGCCGAGCGCGCGAAGCTGGTCCCTTCCGTCATCAGAAATCTTGTCAGGCCCCCAGGGTGGCATCCATACCCAGTTAATTTTGACATCACTTGTGAGGTGAGAAAGGGCTTGTCGTGTCTGGTCTTCAATGACATCTTGTAACGGACATGCCGCCGATGTGAGTGTCATATTCAAAATCGCGATATTGCTTTCATCGACCATTACATCGTAGATAAGTCCCAGATCGACAACATTGATGCCTAGTTCAGGGTCAACGACATCCTTCATTGCCTCTGTTACATCATCAATCTGAGCAACCATGTGAACTCTCCTTCTAGCGTGCGAACGGGACCGAGCCTACTAATTACTTACCTTGTATCTGAAATGCAGCATCTTTATATGCCATCCAACCAAGCAGTGCGCATTTGATGCGAGCAGGAAACTTGGACACTCCTGCGAATGCGACAGCGTCTTCCAAGAGATTTTCATCTCCTTGCAACGTACCTTTACTTTGCATTAATTCCATAAATGCTTCGAGAATTAGAGATGCTTCCGATGATTTCTTGCCCGTGAGTAAACCCGACATCATGGAAGCACTTGCCATCGAAATGGAGCAACCGATTCCATCCCAAGACACTTCTTTAACTAAACCATCGGAGACAGAAAGGTTGAGCGTAATCTCATCCCCGCAACTTGGATTGATGTGATGTACCTGCACATCTTTTTGCGCCGAAAGCCCCTTGTGCTCGGGGTGTTTGTAGTGATCCAAAATAACTTCTTGGTACATATGATCTAGATTCATGAGAACCTCGAAAAATACTTTTGTGCTCCGAGGACGCCTTCAAGAAGTGCATCCAAATCGCTTTGGTCGTTATACAAGTAGACCGATGCACGCGTTGTCGCAGCTACCCCGAGTTTTTTATTCAGTGGCCAAGCGCAATGATGTCCAGTCCGCACAGCAATCCCCTGCGAATCTAGATATTGACCCAAATCGTGAGGATGGATCTCATCCACCGCGAAGGAAACTGTTCCGCCTCGCATGATCTGCGTTGCTGGCCCAAAGATTCGGACTGCGGGGATATTTTGCAAACCATTAATAAGGTAACTCGTTAACGAGAGCTCGTGCTTGTGGATCTCATTTAAACCAATTGAACTCAAGTAGGTAACCGCTGCACCTAGGCCGACAGCTTGCGCCATGTTTGGTACACCTGCTTCGAATTTCTTAGGAGCCGGAGCCCATGTTGAATCTGTCATAGTGACGGTTTCAATCATCGATCCACCATAAAGAAAGGGCGGTAAATCTTCGAGCAATTCCGCGCGTCCCCACAAAACTCCGACACCCGTTGGACCCAGCGCTTTATGCGCGGAGAATGCCAGGAAATCAACACCCAGATTTACGACATTTATAGACATGTGTGGAATCGACTGGCAGGCATCGAGCACAACGTAAGCACCGACTTCATGTGCACGTGCCACAATATTTTCCAGTGGATTTATAGTTCCTAAAACATTTGACTGGTGAGTGATAGCCACAACCTTGGTTCTCTTGCTAATAATCGAGTCAATGCTAGATAAATCTAAACGACCTTCAGAATCTATTGAGAACCACTTAAGAACCGCACCAGTCCGTTTGCACAGTTGCTGCCAAGGAATGAGATTCGCGTGATGTTCCATCTCCGAAACAACGATTTCATCGCCAGGAAGTAGCGCGAATCGAGCTCCAGGATCGCTATTTCCCATTGCATAGGCAAGGAGATTTAAACTTTCAGTCGCGCTCTTAGTGAAAACAATTTCATCATTTTGGGCGCCAATAAAATCCGCTACTAACTTGCGAGACCCTTCGTACGCATCCGTTGCCTCTTCAGCCAGCTGGTGGGCCCCTCTATGAACGGCTGCGTTATGAAAGCGATAGAAATTCATCTCTGCGTCAATGACAACGTTTGGTTTCTGACTCGTTGCACCACTGTCTAAATAGATGAGTTTCTTTCCATCGCGAACCGTCCGCTCAAAGATAGGGAAATCTTTGCGAATTCGAACGGTATCAAGTGTCATGTATCTAGGGGTGATCGACTATGCGCCGACGTACTCCGCGTAACCCTTCTCTTCTAGCTTGTCTGCAAGTTCAGGTCCGCCTTCTTCGACAATGCGACCATTCGCAAAAACATGAACGAAATCTGGCTTGATGTATCGAAGAATACGTGTGTAGTGAGTGATCAGAAGCACGCCAAGATTATTTGCCTCTTTAGCCCGGACAACACCTTCAGAAACAATACGAAGTGCGTCAACATCTAGACCAGAATCTGTTTCATCAAGAATCGCGATCTTCGGTTTGAGAAGTTCGAGCTGCATAATTTCATGGCGCTTTTTCTCTCCACCCGAGAAGCCCTCATTTACATTGCGCTCGGAAAAAGCAGGATCCATATTCAAGGCGCTCATAGCTTCCTTTACTTCACCGACCCATGTGCGAAGTTTTGGCGCTTCTCCACGGATGGCAGTCGCTGCTGTCCTGAGAAAGTTAGATACAGATACACCAGGGACTTCAACGGGATATTGCATAGCGAGAAAAAGTCCCGCGCGAGCACGCTCATCCACGGTCATATCCAAAACATTTGCTCCATCTAGCGTGACGGTGCCGCCGGTGATCGTGTACTTAGTGTGCCCCGCAATGGAATAGGCAAGGGTGGATTTTCCGGAACCATTTGGGCCCATGATGGCATGTGTTTCACCCGATGAAATGGTGAGGTCAACTCCACGCAAAATTTCGATTTGTCCTTTTTCGGTAATGACAGAAACTTCTAATCCCCGAATATCCAGTGTGCTCATCTTCTCCTCTTTCTCCGCTTTCGCTGTCTATGAACTAAATTTCAATCGTGACGGAATCTCCGTCAACATGAACTGCATATGTATTAACATCTTGAGTTGCTGGCATCGAAACAGCCTTTCCGGTCCTGACATCGAAAGCAGCTCCATGAAGCCAGCATTCAACTTCGAACTTACTGACATCGCCCTCAGATAAAGATGCATCCGAATGCGAACAAGTGTCATCGATCGCAAAAACTTCCTGCCCAACTTTGACAACGCAGATTGATTTGCCTGACTTCTCTAAACGAAAAGGTTTGCTCTCAACAAGGGCTGAGAATGAAATATCGGACATGACTACTGACCTGCCTTTGCAAGTTCGCCGTCGATACCAACCATTAATCGCTCTTGAACAGATTCATCGCCTATTTGAGAAATAATTTCAGCGAAGAATCCCCTCACGACGAGACGTCGTGCTTCATCCATAGAAATTCCTCGAGACATCAAGTAAAAGAGTTGCTCGTCATCAAAACGACCAGTTGTGCTTGCATGGCCAGCTCCTACGATTTCGCCCGTTTCGATCTCAAGATTCGGTACAGAATCTGCACGCGCGCCATCGCTCAAGAGAAGATTCCGGTTGAGTTCATACGTATCAGTGCCTTCGGCAGCTGCTCGGATGAGAACATCTCCGATCCACACTGTGTGAGCCTTATCGCCTGAAAGCGCACCCTTGTAGTTAACGCGAGACTTCGCTTTCGGAACTGCATGATCAACATGAATGCGATGCTCAAAATGCTGCCCTTCTTTTGCAAAATACACACCGAGAAGTTCTGCAGATGCACCCGGAGCTACGAACTCAACCGTAGGAAGAATTCGCACAAGAGAGCCACCGACAGTCACGGTAATAGATTCAAAAGTAGCGTCACGCCCGATGATTGCGTGATGACGTGCTGCGTAAATCGAACCTGCATCCCACTCCTGAAGTGTGACAAATTTCAAAAATGAATTTGAGGCCAAAACAATTTCAATATCCTCACCGAGTACGATTTCACCGCTGTTTTCAATGAGAACTGTTGCTCGAGCATTCTCTCCAACAGTGATGAGAACGCGCGAAAGTTCAGTCCCACCAGCGTTCTTGATATCGCGGGTCAAGTGAATTGGTTGTGCAATCTCTACGCCCGCAGAAATTTCAACGTGAAATACGGTGGAAGATTCCGCATGCGTACGTTGAACCACGACGTCATCAGAATGCGATTGCGGGACTAGAAGTTCACGTGAAACACGAGAGATGCTCACGCCGGGGATATTCATGGCAGGTCCTACAAGAGAGTCCAAGACGGATACGGTAGAAGTACCGTCATGCAATCCTCCCAAACGGTTGAGTGGAGTGAACCGCCACGCCTCTTCCCGACCTGTAGGAGTTAAATAGTTTGTTGTAAGAAGTGACATTAACCAACAGCACCTTCCATTTGAAGTTCGATGAGGCGATTGAGTTCCAATGCATATTCCATAGGAAGTTCACGAGCGATTGGCTCAATGAATCCACGGACAATCATCGCCATCGCCTCATCCTCTTTAAGCCCGCGCGACATCAGGTAGAAAAGTTGATCATCGCTTATTTTGGAAACAGTGGCTTCATGTCCCATGGAGACATCGTCTTCTCGGATATCAACATAAGGGTATGTATCTGAACGAGAAATCGTGTCAACAAGAAGGGCATCGCATTTGACGGTGCTCTTTGAATGGTGAGCACCCTCTTGAATTTGTACCAAACCACGATATGAAGTTCGACCGCCTCCACGTGCAACTGACTTAGAAATAATTGTCGAAGATGTATATGGAGCAGCGTGAACCATCTTGGCACCAGCGTCTTGATGCTGTCCTTCCCCTGCGAATGCAATTGAAAGAGTCTCGCCTTTTGCATGAGGCCCCATAAGAAAGACCGCTGGGTACTTCATGGTTACCTTGGATCCGATGTTTCCATCAATCCACTCCATCGTTGCGCCTTCGGCGCAAGTGGCACGCTTTGTCACAAGGTTGTAAACGTTATTGGACCAATTTTGAATTGTTGTGTAGCGAACTCGTGCACCCTTTTTGACAATAATTTCTACAACTGCC
>CAIYRR010000065.1 GCA_903928745.1 uncultured Actinomycetes bacterium
CGAGTTTTTTCATATCAAAGCGAGCAGGAGAAGAGTGAACCTTTTCAACTGTAAATAGCTCGCATAATTCTTTCATCGTGATGTTTTCGCGATCATCTCCTGGTGACCAACCCAGCAGTGCTAAGTAATTACAAATTGCTTCGGGTAAATAACCTTGTTCGCGATACCAAGCAATGGATACTTCCCCATTTCGCTTAGATAACTTTGCATTCTCCTGGCCCATCACAAATGGCAAGTGCGCAAATGTTGGGTAATCCTCAAGAGCAACACCCATGGCTTGATACACGCGAATTTGTCGTGGAGTTGATGAAAGTAGATCCTCACCGCGCAATACGTGGCTGACCTTCATCATGATGTCATCGACGGCTACGGCCAATGTATAAAGCGGTGAACCATCCCCGCGTACGAGAACAAAATCTGGAACAAATTTATGTTCGAATGAAACTTCTCCGCGGATAGCGTCAACGAATGTTGTGCTGCCATCTGGCATACGCATACGTACAACTGCTTCGCGACCTTCGGCCTTATATCCAGCAACCTGATCTGGCGTTAAGTTGCGACATTGTCCGTCATATCCAGGTGCTTCATTGGCTGCGCGTTGGGCTTCCCTGCGCGCTTCTAATTCGGCAGATGTGCAATAGCAGTGGTAGGCATCGCCTTGATCGAGAAACTTCTGTGCCCAGTCGGCGTAAATATCTAGACGTTGTGATTGAAGGTATGGGCCATAAGCGCCACCTACCTCAGGGCCCTCATCCCATTCAAGGCCTAACCAACGCAATGTATCTAGAGCTGCGGCAATGTATTCATCGGTGACGCGAGATGTATCTGTATCTTCAATGCGGAAAATAAACTTTCCACCAGTATGGCGCGCGTAGGCCCAATCAAAGAGTGCGGTGCGAATGTTTCCCACGTGAAGGTCACCTGTCGGTGATGGTGCAAAGCGAACACGTATATCTCTAGCCATGAACGCTCACCTTATTCGTTAGTTCGCCGAGTCCTTCGATTGCAACAGTGATAACGGAACGCTCTGGCATTGGACCGATACCTGCAGGTGTTCCTGTCAAAATGACGTCACCTGGCAGAAGTGTCATGACCTGAGAAACAAAATTGATAATTGTCGGTACATCAAAAATCATGTCCGATAATTTGGCAGACTGTTTAATTTCACCATTAAGTGTGGCTGTTATGGCCTGATCCCCTGGAATGAAATCTGTATCAATCCATGGTCCAAGCGGGCAAAAAGTGTCGAAGCTTTTCGCACGAGTCCACTGACCATCTTTCTTTTGTAAATCTCGGGCCGTAACATCGTTGGCCAATGTGTAACCAAAGATCACATCGTTGAAGCGCTCCTTGGGAACGTCCTTGCAAATGCGGCCAATAACAATCGCTAACTCTGCTTCGTGGTCAACTCGATCACTCATAGCTGGCCATGCAATTGTGTCGCCAGGTCCTACAACAGAAGTATTTGGCTTAAGGAAGATGATGGGTTCGGCAGGAACATCTCCGCCCATTTCCTTTGCATGGTCGGCATAATTCTTACCAATGCAGACAACCTTGCTGCGCGGAAGAACGGGAGCGAGCAAACGAACCTGCTCTAGCGGGACGCTCTTGCCGTTCGGGGTGATGCCTGCATAAAGAGGATCTCCCGTGAGGACGGCGATGACGTCATCTTCATTAATGAGGCCAAATAATGGGTCAGAACCAAGGCCCAGTGCTGGGTCGCTTCCACCAGGGGAAAATCGAACGATGCGCATTCGGCAAGGATACCGTGCCTAAAGTGCAGTAATTTCACCATCTTGTGGGCTCGCAACTTCGCGAACGACAAGAACGCTACTGATTCTTCTGCGCCGGCCGATTGGGCGTTCTGCAGTAATGCTCCACCCATGTAATGAAATCGTGCTTCCAGGAATTGGTACACGACCCAATTTCTTAGCCATCATTCCGCCAATAGTGTCGACGTCGTGATAGTCAGCCTCGGCCACAGTGATGCCGAGTTCTTGCGCCAAATCTTCTACGTGAATACCGGCTTGAGCTCTGGCTTTATCATCGTTGAGCCAAGTAAATGGTTCTTCTCCATCATCGAATTCATCTTCAATTTCTCCAACAATTTCTTCGAGAATATCTTCGATGGTGATGATGCCTGCAGTGCCACCGTATTCATCAACGACTATCGCCAAGTGAATTTGATCGCGCTGCATCTCTTTTAGCAGTTCGGCAGCCATCTTGATTTCAGGAACGAAAGTAGCCGGGCGCATATGTTGCTCGACGCGTTCGTTTTGTTCGGCATCATGGTGATCCAGGGTCCGCCTGGCTAAATCTTTTACATATGCCAATCCGATGATGTTGTCGATATCCTCACCCACAACAGGAATTCGAGAGAAACCAGAGCGCAGTGCAAGTGAGAGCGCCTGACGCAATGATTTATCTTTTTCGATCCAAACCATATCTGTTCGTGGCACCATGAGTTCGCGCACCAAAGTGTCACCTAACTCAAATACTGAGTGAATCATTTCGTGTTCATCAGATTCGACAAGCCCGCGCTCATGGGCTTGATCCATCAAGTCACGAAGTTCTGCCTCGTTTGCGAATGGTCCTTGTTTGTAGCCTTTGCCGGGTGTGATGGCGTTGCCAATGGCAATTAATAGCATGGTGATCGGGGCAAGAAATGTTGCTAAGTAATAAGCAACGACAGCGCCACTTCTTGCCCATGCATGTGGATTTTGTTTACCCAATGTGCGAGGACCAACGCCAACAATGACGTAGGAAATGACGACCATGATGACTACGGTAAGAAAGAGAGCCTGGCCGCCGTCAAAATGATCGAGCATGATGACAGCAAGCAAAACCGTAGCTGTGAGTTCGGCAGCCTTGCGCACCAAAAGAACAACGTTGAGATAACGCGCAGGATCTTGTATTACTCGGCGAAGCGATCGACCACCCTTACGGTTTTCCAATTGTTCGACCATGACACGAGAAATTGATGTCAGTGCTGCTTCGCTGCCTGCCAAAAATCCTGCGAAAGCCAATAGCAAAATGATGAAGAGAATAAAGAGAGCGGTCATGCGCGCCACCTGGCTACGAGATCTTCTTGTAGGGCAAACATTTCCTTCTCCTCTTGCGCGATTGCATGGTCATAACCCAACAAATGTAACAAGCCATGAACGCTCAAGATTGCCAATTCAAATTCAAATTCGTGGCCAGCGTCATCGGCTTGGCTCTGTGCAATCGTGGGGCATAAAACGATATCTCCCAAGATTGCAGGTTCGCTGTGATGGGGCCGAATTTCATCCATAGGAAATGAGAGAACATCCGTTGGCCCTGGCTCTTCCATCCACTTCACGTGCAATTCGGTCATCTCTTTTTCGTCAACCAAAAGTACATTGAGTTCGCATTCATCATGTAACCCCAGTTCTTCCATGGCGAAAGCAAGGAGGGAATCAAGTCCGGCCTGCTTGCACTCCACACCAGAGCGATTAAGTATGTCGATGCTCATTGGCTAGCCACCTGGACGAAGCTGGCGTGGTTCTTGCAGTTTTGCTAAACGATCATCATCAAATTTGCCGTATGCCTCAACGATCTCACCGACGAGGCTATTGCGAATAACATCTGTTGGAGTGAGTTCGATGAAGGAAATGTCATCTATATCGCCCAGGATTTCGCGAATTACTTTCAGGCCAGATTTGGCTCCATTAGGTAAATCAATCTGAGTGACATCGCCTGTCACGACCATCTTTGAACCAAAACCTAAACGAGTCAGGAACATCTTCATCTGCTCAGGAGTTGTGTTCTGGGCTTCATCCAAAATAATGAAAGCATCATTGAGGGTACGCCCGCGCATGTATGCAAGAGGGGCTACTTCAATCACACCCGTTTGCATGAGTCGCGGAATCGAATCTTGATCAATCATGTCGTGGAGCGCGTCAAAGAGTGGACGTAAATATGGATCGATCTTTTCAGAGAGAGTTCCTGGTAAGAATCCAAGATGCTCCCCTGCTTCCACCGCTGGGCGAGTCAAGATAATTCGATTCACTTCTTTTGCTTGCAGCGCGGCGACTGCCTTGGCCATCGCTAAATATGTTTTACCCGTACCTGCTGGCCCTATGCCAAAAGTAATAGTGGACTCATCGATCGCATCGACATAATGTTTCTGATTTGCAGTCTTAGGACGAATACTGCGACCACGGTTACTCAAGATATTTAGTGAAAGTACTTCTGCAGGATGATCTTGTGGCTCTTGCTTGAGCATCGAGATTGCACGCTCGGCAAGATCAATCGTCAAGTTTTGACCAGATCGAATCACGACAAGTAATTCATTGAGCAGCGCTTCTAATCGGATACCTTGTTCGGTATCTCCAGCAAATGTAATTTCGTTTCCGCGTACGGTGATTGTCAGAGTTGGAAAAGCCTCTTCAATAACACGTAAATGTGCATCTGCCGGACCCAAGAGCGCAACCATAGGAATGGCGCTGGGCACCGCAAAAAGTGTTCTATCCATTGAGCTCATTCTAGATGATTAGGTGGCTAACCTGGAGGCCAAGTGAAAGAGCGACCACCTAAGAGATGCAAGTGAGCGTGAAAAACGCTCTGTCCCACCGATGCTCCAGTATTAAAAACCGTTCGATATCCATCCAGACCTTCTGATGTGGCGATTTCGTCAGCTGCGCTAAAGAGTGCGGCGGTAATCACCGAAGACATGGCGGCCAAACCAGCGGCATTTTCAACGTGAACTGTTGGAACCAAAAGGACATGTGTTGGCGCCTGCGGTGTGATGTCGCGAAAAGCTACGACATTTTCGGTGCGATAAATAATGTCAGCAGGAATGTCTCCTGAAATAATCTTGCAAAAAAGACAGGTGGGATCTAAAGGCATGGCTTCACCATATCTTTAATGCAGCACTTACGGCAGATACAGCAGCAATTCCCGCGTGTGCAGAGCGCAAAATAGGACGGCCTAAGACAACTACTTTTGCGCCAGCACTTTGCATGAGTTCTAATTCTTCATCCGTGAGGCCACCCTCTGGGCCGATAACAATGGCGACATGAGCAACCTCATTCAGGTCTGCGAATACATCTGAAAACTTTGTTACAGCACTTTCATGCAAAACAATTGCAAGATCTGATGTAGCGATAATCGAAAGGATTTCTTTCGTCGAGGCAACATCTTTTACCTCAGGTACCCAAAATCTACGTGATTGTTTGCTGGCCTCGCGTGCCGTGGTGCGTAATTTCTCAACGCCAGCTTCTGCCTTTCCGATGGATCTAGATGATTGCCAAGGGATGATGACGTCAGCGCCAGATTCAGTCAGCAGTTCAATGGCTTCTTTGGCGCGGTCTCCCTTTGTGAGAGCTTGAATAACTGTGATTGTTGTTGGGAGTGCGCGCTGTACGCCAGTTTCTAAAACGGTAACTGAAACAGACTTTTTATCGACTGAAGAAATAGTGACGCGAGACCAAGATCCTTTTCCATCCGAGAGAAGTAGCTCCTCCCCTGGCTCTACGCGCAGGACGCGTGAAGCGTGGTGACCATCGTCTCCATCAATAACGAAATGCTGACCGATTTCAATAGGTAAATCAGCAACGTGAAAGAGAGTGAGCATTAGCGCCCAAATAACTTACTGAAGAATCCACCATCATGACTTTGCATCTGTGATTCTCCATCTTTCTCACCACGAGATTTGGCAAAGGCCGCTAATAATTCTTCTTGCTCTTTATTCAACTTCGTTGGTGTGTGTACTTCAACATGCACAATCAGATCACCTCGGCCGCCCCCACGAAGATGCGTCACTCCCTTACCCTTGATCGGAACAGTTGATCCACTTTGTGTACCTGGTTTAATGACGACAGGCATCGGACCATCAAGTGTCTCCACATTCAAAGTGGTGCCAAGTGCTGCGGCAGTCATAGTGATTCCGAGCGCAATATGAAGTGTGTTTCCTTCGCGAACAAGAAACTCATGTGGCGTCTGAACTATTTCTACATAGAGATCTCCTGCTGGACCGCCACCAGGGCCAACTTCTCCACGACCAGACATCTGGATTCGGTTTCCGGTTTCTACGCCCGCAGGAATTTTCACTGAGATATTTTGGCGAGAGCGAACTCGACCATCTCCTGCACATTCGCGACAAGGGTTGGCAATGACGCTTCCGTATCCCTGACAATTAGCACATGGGCGACTCGTCATTACCTGACCGATAAAGGAACGCGTTACTTGCTGGGTTTCACCGCGCCCCTTGCAGGTCTGACACATCTGCGGTTTCGCATCATCTGCGCATCCGGAGCCGTGACACTTTGTGCAAAGGACTGCGCTTTCAACACCGATCTCACGTTCGGTACCAAAGCATGCCTCATTCAAATCAACTTCAATGCGAATAAGTGCATCTTGTCCGGCACGCATACGAGGACGTGGTCCGCGATTTCCGCCACCACCAAAGAATGCATCCATGATGTCGCCGAAACCAAAACCTTGTCCACCAAATTGAGAGTTTCCGCCCATGTCGTAGTTTTGGCGCTTTTGTGGATCGCCTAAAACTTCATAGGCCGCGGTGACCTCTTTAAAACGCTCTTGGGTATGCGGGTCCGGATTTACATCAGGATGAAGTTCGCGAGCCAACTTACGATAAGCGCGTTTAATATCTTCTTGGTTCGCATCGCGTTCAACGCCCAAGACTGAATAATGATCTGACACTATGCGCCCTCGTTTAAGTAATGTCCAACATAACGCGCAACAGCAGATACTGCTGCGATCGATCCTGCGTAATCCATACGTGTGGGTCCAATTACTCCGAGCGCCCCGACTGCTGCATCTCCACTTCCGTATCCCACCGTGACCAAACTTGTTTGACGCAGATTCTGCTCGTTTTGCTCTTGCCCGATGCGAACCTGAACCGTGTCGGTGACATCGCCAAGTAGCCGAAGCAAAACAACTTGCTCTTCAAGAGCTTCAAGAATCGGATGAATCTGGGCTGTGAAATCCTCACGAAAACGTGCCAAGTTGGCGGTGCCTGCTAACACCACTTTTTCTTCAGGCTTTTCCATCGACATCTCAATGATGGTTGAAATGATTCTGCCAACATCGCGTCGATCACTCACGCTGTAACTATCGAGCAAACCTGACAGGCGCTCGGCAACATCAAGAAGGCGCGCACCTGTAATTACTTGATTGAGTTGGGTCCGAAGGTTAGCCAAGAAATTCTCAGGTAGATCATGCATGAATTCCATAATGCGTTGCTCGATACGACCTGCATCGGTAATAAAAATAATCATCAATCGAGTCGGTGTAAGCAAAACCAGTTCCACGTGACGTACTCGCGATTTCACGATTGATGGATACTGAACGACGGCGACCTGCTTGGTGACATCAGCCAACAGGCGCACAGTGCGCATGACGACATCATCAAGGTCTAGAGCGCCCTCGAGAAAAGTCTCAATAGCGCGACGTTCAGCGCTCGATAGCGGTTTGATCGTCGCCAATTTATCTACGAATACTCGATAACCAAGATCAGTAGGGATGCGCCCGGCGCTTGTATGCGGGTGGGTAATAAGACCTTCTTCTTCAAGAACCGCCATTTCATTACGAATTGTGGCGGGTGAGATTCCGAGCCCTGCGCGATCGGCAATTGATTTTGACCCAACAGGTTCTTGCGTCGTCACATATTCATCGACAATGGCGCGAAGGATTTCAAGACGGCGTGATGACATGAAGTTTTACGCCTTCGCAGCGCTGATGTAGGTCATCTTTTGCATGGTGGTCAAGGTTACTACACAACCAATTCGCGCACGATTCGGTCTGCAATCAAACGTCCCGAAGGCGTAAGTTGCAGGGTTCCTTTTAGCCAGCGCTCTTTATCTAAGTGTCCCGTTTGTGAATACGCTTCAATACGCGAAATCTGATCTGCTGAAAGTTTGGAGAGTGCGATGCCTTCTCGCATCCTGATTTGCAACATGATTGCTTCGTCAGCTAATTGAGATGCGGTCAGTGTTTCGCTTTCTGCAATGACAGTTGTTCCTGCAAAGAGTGCCGACTTATAGGCCGTGGGATGTTTGATATTCCACCAACGAACACCATCCCTATGCGAATGCGCACCGGGTCCAAGCCCCCACCAATTGGCATTCTTCCAATAGGCCACGTTATGCCTGGATTCATGTCCTGGCTTTGACCAATTACTTAACTCATACCAAGACAGACCTGCATCATTCGCTAATTGATCTACGAGCAAATACATATCTGCCATCACATCGTCATCGGGCATTGATAGTTCACCGCGTTTAATTTGATTGGCTAACTTTGTTCCTGCTTCAACAATAAGTGCATATGCGCTTATGTGATCAACACCCAAGGAGAGTGCGCTCTCAACACTTGTTCGCCAATCCGCAAGTGACTCCCCTGGTGTGCCATAAATAAGATCAACGCTCACACTGGAAAATCCAGCGGCGCGGGCTGCCTCAACTGCGCGCGCAACGTTTTCAGGGTTATGTGTTCGATCTAGCGTTGCAAGTACGTGAGGCACCGCCGATTGCATGCCAAATGAAACTCGGTTGAATCCAGCTTCGCGAAACTGCGCGAGCTTGGTGGCATCTACTGAATCGGGATTTGCCTCTAAAGTGATCTCGCAATCACCATCCACTTCCCATCCAGATTTGATGGCAGTAATGACTCGTCCTAAATCGTGGGCGGGCAAGAGGCTTGGAGTGCCGCCACCAAAGAATATTGTTGGAACCGAACCAGGTGCCGAGATGCGGGCAATCTCTACTTCTCGCAACATGGCATCGATGTAATCACCAGAAACGGTTTCCAAAGTTGCGCCCTCTAATAATTGTGAAGGCGTGTACGTATTGAAGTCGCAATACCCGCATCGCTTTACGCAGTACGGAATATGCACATAGAAAGAAAGTTGTACAGACATACGTTACTTTCGAGCGGCTTTCGCCTTTTCGATATCGGCATCTGTTGCAAGGGCAGCAATGAAAGCTTCTTGTGGCACTTCAACGCGTCCCACCATCTTCATGCGCTTCTTGCCCTCTTTCTGCTTTTCCAGAAGTTTGCGCTTACGAGAAATATCTCCGCCGTAACACTTGGCAAGAACGTCTTTACGAATAGCGCTGATGTTTTCGCGGGCAATGATGCGCGATCCGATAGCAGCCTGAATAGGTACTTCAAACTGCTGACGAGGAATAAGTTGACGCAATTTTCCAGTCATCATTAAGCCATATGCATAGGCCTTGTCTCTATGAACGATGGCGCTAAATGCATCTACAGCTTCACCTTGTAGCAAAATATCGACCTTTACGAGATCGCCTTCGGCATCTCCAATTGCTTCGTAATCTAATGAAGCGTAACCACGTGTACTTGATTTCAACTTATCAAAGAAGTCGAAGACGATTTCAGCAAGTGGAAGTGTGTAACGAATCTCTACGCGATCTTCGGATAAATAATCCATACCCAGCAAGGTTCCGCGACGTTGTTGGCAGAGTTCCATAATTGCGCCGATGAATTCGGCAGGGGCAAGAATCGTGGAGCGCACGATAGGTTCTTCAACGCTCTGGATCTTTCCATCAGGAAATTCGCTTGGATTGGTCACAATCATGGATTTACCGTCATCGAGTTTGACGTTGTAAACCACGTTAGGGGCCGTTGAAATAAGGCTTAAGTTGGATTCGCGCTCTAGACGCTCGCGCACAATCTCCATG
The DNA here is from genome assembly GCA_903928745.1 of uncultured Actinomycetes bacterium. Taxonomy (GTDB): domain Bacteria; phylum Actinomycetota; class Actinomycetes; order Nanopelagicales; family Nanopelagicaceae; genus QYPT01. Next base: position 9,687 of record CAIYRR010000065.1, read on the forward strand.
TGGAGCAGACCCAAGAATCCGCAACGGAATCCAAAACCAAGAGCCGCCGATGATTCAGGCTCGTACACAAGTGCAGCATCGTTTAGTTGCAATTTATCTAGAGCTTCACGAAGCAAGGGATAGTCGGCGCCATCGAGTGGGTAAAGACCCGAGAAAACCATCGGTTTTGGATCTTTGTAACCAGCAAGTGGTGTCTTTGTTGGGTTGTTAAAATTGGTGACAGTATCTCCCACGCGAGATTGGCGAACATC
>CAIYRR010000066.1 GCA_903928745.1 uncultured Actinomycetes bacterium
AGGACTTGCAGATGAAGCGGAAATCGAGCGTCTAGCTTCAAGAATAATTGCAGAAGGGCTAAGCGTCCGCGCCACTGAAGAGATTGTGTCTATAGGATCAAAAACCAAAACTCCAGGAACCAAAAAAACCTCAATTATTGAGCCACATCTATTAGAGGTAGCAGATCGTCTTTCAGGTCGATTTGATACACGTGTAAGTGTGCAGTCAGGCAAAGCAAAAGGAAAAATAACGATTGAGTTTTCAGGCCAAGAAGACCTAGAAAGAATTATTGATTTACTAGAAGACTAACCTTTTAATTCAAAACCACTGCTACGGCGGGCAATTTCCTGTTTAACAACCCCACCCAAAGCTTTGATTCCATCACGAATTCGTTCAGGTGTGGGATGACAAAAAGATAAACGCATCGCCCACGTACCGAAACCGTCAGCATAAAAAGCAGTTCCGGGCACGTAGGCAACTTTCGCAACGATTGCTTTAGGAACCATAAGTTTTGTATCAATTTCAGGTGGCAAATTAACCCAAACATAAAAACCGCCACCAGGTTTTGTCCAAGTTGCTGAGGCTGGGAAATATTTATCTAATGATTCCAACATTGCATCACGACGAACTTTATATAAATCGCAGAAAGAAGCGATTTGGTCGCGCCAAGGTTGATCGGCCAAGTAACGAGAAATTGTCAATTGAGCGAAATTGGAAGGACACAAAATAGAAGACTCGCTAGCAATAACTAATTTCTCTTTTAAGGAAGGAGGCACAAGGGCCCAGCCGACACGTAAACCAGGAGCGATGGTTTTTGAGAATGTTCCTAAATAAATAACATTCTCACTATCTTCTGCACGCATAGCGTTTGGCGAAGGACGATCAAAACCCAAAAGACCGTAAGGGTTATCTTCTACGACAAAAATCCCAGCATCGCGACAAATCTCCAAAATTTCAGTGCGGCGATCTGCCGGTAGTAGTGCACCAGTTGGGTTTTGGTAATTAGGAATTAAATATAGAAACTTAATCTTCTTGCCGGCAGCGCGCACGCCAGCAATGGCGTCACGAAGCGCTTGAGGCACTAAACCTTGGTCATCGAGTTCAACGTGAACCACTTGAGCCTCATATTGGTGAAAAGTTCCAAGTGCGCCAACATAGGAAGGGGCTTCAACTAAAACAACATCACCGGGATCAATAAAAATACGGGAGATTAAATCAAGTGCCTGTTGAGACCCGGTCGTCACGATAATGTCATCAGGATTTGCGCGAATACCCTCTAGTGCCATCACATCGCATATCTGCTCACGTAATAGCGGATGACCTTGGCCGCTTCCATACTGAAGAGCTTCAGCGCCATTGGTCAAAATTAAGTCACTCACAACCGATGCCATCATGTCCATCGGCAGCGCTGACAGGTTAGGCATTCCGCCCGCTAAAGAGACAATTTCTGGCCGAGAAGCTACGGCAAAAAGTGATCGGATTTCGCTTGGTTGCATTCCCGCGGCGCGTAGAGCAAAACGTTCCTCTAGGTTTTGAGGTGCTCCTGTTTGATGGCGCGCGATGAGTTCCGACATTGGGGAAGTGTGCCATAAATAGGCGCCACCATGAGAATCTATTTCCGAATGCCAGCTTTACGCAGGTCAGAAATTCTTAAAGTCCCAGTTTTTGCATCATCCTCAGAAGCTAAATAGAGCCGCTGAATAGCAATAACGACAGATTCAGCAATCACGTCTCGAAAATCAGGTCTACTAAGTCGTTGTGCATCGCCTGAATTCGAGACATATCCCAAATCAATACGGACAGTTGGAGCTTTGGTCAATCGGAGTAAATCCCAGGTTTTTTCATGTGTTCGGCAATTAAGAAGATCAGTTCTTGCACATATTTCTCTTTGAACAATGGAAGCAAAACGCTCACCGACCACTGAATGAATTCCATGAGCATGGCTACCGTAGTAATACGTTGTCACACCATGTGCATTCTCATTTTTGTAATGATCTAAATGTAAGGAAATAATCAAATCAGCATTTGTTTCGTTGGCAAAAATGAGTCTCTGATTCTCTGATGGGGATTTATTGCCTCCACGAGTAAGAAAAACACTTACCCCTAGTGCTAATAGACGACCTTCAAGACGCTGGGCAACATCATAAACAACCTCAGCTTCGGTAATTGAGTGTCCAGTGAAACCAAAATCGTCGCCACCACAGCTTGGATCTAAAACAATAACTTTATTAGCGAGAGCGGGTCCGCGGTTTTTCTGCAACGCACTTTCTCTAAGGATCGCTGGAGCACCTCCAGAAACTATCCGCGATAACCGCATGAGAGCTGTAATTGTTGCAGGGCCACATTTACCATCAATTAAAACACCAGCAGACTTTTGAAATTCGCGAACCGCATTTTCAGAACGCTCACCAAAAACTCCGTCGACTCTTCCGCAATCAAAACCCATCTCTGTTAGCCGAACCTGAAGTGTGGCGACATCATCACCGCGCATCAAAGGAGAAGGCTGAAGATACAAAGAGCGATCACCAAGTTTCCACCGTGCTTCTTCCAAAGAACGAAGTGTTACGGCATCGACAAGACCTGTGACAACTAACCCTCGTGATTGTTGAAAAGCACGAACGGAATCTGCAACAGCTGCGCTAAAAGAGTTGTGACCAGCAGACAATAAACCCAAACGTTGCAAAATATTAATGACGTGCGTGACGACATCGTTTTGATCGTTAGGTTTAAGCGGCAACTCTTCCATCGGTTGAGTTAAATGAAAGATTCAAGTTCTTTCAAGAGAGCAGGTTTTGGCTTCGCTCCGATGATTGATTTAACAACTTCACCATTTACGAAAACGTTAAGCGTAGGGATAGAAGTAATCCCATACTTAATAGCAATAGCTGACTCTTCGTCTGTATTGAGTTTAACTATCTTGATCTTGTCACCATGCTCTTGAGAAATTTCATCAAGAATTGGAGCAACTGCACGACATGGTCCACACCACTCCGCCCAGAAATCGACAAGAACTGGTGTTGTGCTCTTAAGAACCATCTCATCAAAAGTAGATGTCGTTACATGCTGCGGTGCGCTCATTTACTGCTCCTTATTGGGTTTAATACGGCTTACTTTACAGGTGAGATAAAAATCTTTCGGCATCTAGGGCTGCTTGGCACCCTGAGCCTGCCGCAGTAATTGCTTGACGGTAGGTGTGATCAACTAAATCTCCGCAAGCAAAGACTCCAGGCAGATTAGTTTGTGTCGTACGTCCCACAACCTTTACATAACCTTCCGAATCACAATCGACATGACCAGTGACAAGTTCACTGCGGGGCGTGTGACCAATCGCTACAAATAGACCCGTAAATGGACGAGTCGATTTTTCTCCAGTGATTGTGTTTTTCAATTCCAACGCTTCTGTTTTTTGTTCACCGAGAACGTCAGTCACTTCATGGTTCCATAAGAATTCTATTTTGGGGTTAGCAAATGCACGATCAACCATAATCTTGGAAGCTCGCAAAGTATCGCGACGATGAATCAAGACGACTTTGCTTGCAAAACGTGTGAGGAAAGTTGCCTCCTCAATCGCAGAGTCACCTCCGCCGACCACAGCAATTTCTTGATCTCTAAAAAAGAAACCATCACACGTTGCACACCATGAGACACCTCTACCAGAGAGACGTTTTTCATTTTCTAGACCGATTTCTTTGAAAGCTGATCCCATCGCCAAAATTACCGACTTTGCCTTAAGAATATTTCCCGAACCATCTTTCAAAGTTTTTACTGGACCCTCAAGATCCATTTCCACGATGTCATCCGTGATGAGTTTCGTGCCAAATCGAGCAGCTTGTTTTCTCATTGATTCCATAAGATCAGGACCAATTACGCCGTCGGTAAAACCAGGAAAATTTTCTACTTCGGTTGTATTCATGAGCGCGCCACCTGCGGTGACCGAACCTTCATATAAAACCGGGGAGAGTTGTGCCCGTGCAGCATAAATCGCGGCGGTGTATCCAGCAGGACCAGAACCGACAATAACTACCTGGTGAATCTCATTTTCGTTTGTCATAACATCTCCATAACCGCATTCTAGGGTGACTTATTCCCGTGATTTATGAGTTGGACTTACGCGTACGCCCCGTGGCGCGCGCGAATTGAATTTTCACCAGTTCACTTGCAATCGAGATTTCTTCTACCTTCATAAGGCGCGCAATCATGAAGTACGCGACAGGGCTGATCAGCATAACCAGCAAAAGTTGGCCAACATGCTCCAGTTTGCTTGAGTCACCCGTCACCCAATGCAAAAGAGTGGATAGAACATAAAGAGGCGCCATCGCAAGAACGGAAGATAAATAGAGACGAGTGTGTTGACCAGCAAAATCCCCAAAACGAATTACTCCCGTGTGTCTCTTCAGTAACGCCAAAGTCACAAAGAGCCCAGCGATATAACTGATTGAAAATGCGCCACCCAAACCGATAGTGATCCAGCGAGTTTTCAAGGTCGCAAGGAAGAGATAAGACAAGCCAACAGCAATAATATTTATAAGAAGAATAGATAGAACTTGAGTTCTTGTGTCTTCAAAAGCATTAAACCCGCGGATCAAAATCAAGTTAATACTAAAGAAAACCAGGCCTAATCCGAGAGCGGATAAGACATAGCCAATATACGTTGAGTCATCCTTACCAATTCCAAAATAGAGGACCTTGGTAATTAAGGGACCAAAGAACATAAAAGCAACACTGCTAGGGATCGTAATCACGCCCACCATTTTGATTGCTTTAATCAGTTGATCTCTTACTTCTTCACGTTTTCCTTCAATGGCCAACTTAGACATATGCGGAAGCAGCGCAGTGATAATCGAAATCGTCACAATCGAATACGGAAGCATCATTATCAAATATGCATTACTAAAAGGTGTGTACCCAACACCAGTTTTAATACCCTCTTTCGCGCTTCTAATGGCGGCGCTTGTTGAGATATTTACCGTGACCAAGTAGCCCAATTGTGAGATTAAGACATAAACCAATGTCCAACCAGCTAGAGAAAAAGATTTACCTAAACCTTGCCACCCAAACATTAAACGAAGATGAATACCAGAACGTTTAACCACAGGAATTAAAATCAATGCCTGAATTACCACACCTAGTGTTGTACCCCAACCTAAAATTTGAGTTTGAGAAGATGTAATTGTGCCACTCGCCAAATGTGGAGCCTGAATCAATACGCCAGTGAAGATCACGATAACAACCAAGTTGTTGGCAATAGGCGCCCACATTAACGGCGCAAAAGAACCGCGTGCATTGGCTACTTGACCAAACATTGTAAATAGACCTAAAAAGAAAATTTGAGGAAGGCAATACCTCGTGAACGCAACGGCGAGGTGAAACTCTCTTTCAAATCCAGCATTAGTAAATTCAGGTGCGTAGATCCGCACCAAGAGTGGAGCCAAGAAAGTTCCGATCACAACCAAACCCAGCAAGATGGCACTAATTGAGGTGACAAGGCGAGATGCGAAAGCATGTCCGCCATCTTCATCGTCAAATGAACGAACAAGTTGTGGCACAAAAATTGCTGTGAGTGCACCGCCAACCAATAAGTTATATAAAATAAAAGGAAGAGTGTTGGCAACGTTATAAGTATCAGCCAGTAAAGCGGTACCAAGGACAGCTACTGCGAGAATGCCTCGGATAAATCCAGTAATTCTAGAAAGGATTGTTCCAAGTGCCATAACACTGGATGCATGAAAAAGTTCTGTCGGTTTCATTTACGTGACCGCCTAACCCTTCGAACGCTTTGAGCAATCGCAGCCAAGAAAAGAATAATTGCCGATCCAGTTGTAAACCATGCAACAGCAGGACTAATAACAGAGCTATTTATCGAGAAGATAGATACGTCATTGATTGTTCGCCCTGAGCTATTGCGAAACTCAGCGAGAATGGTTGTAGTCCCCGAGACATTCACAGTTATAGGCAAGAAAACTTGAGTTTTTGATTTCGCCGCAAGGGTTACTTGCTCGACTTTTCCGACTTTTATACGTGAGTTCTGAACCGTTAAATGCAGTTTCACCGAGATTGGAGTGTCAAAATCATTCACCAGGGTGACTGGGATCTTCTCTCGCGACGAAGTGAGTCGATAGTTACCGCCCACGATGCGTAACTTATGTCGTGCATCAGTAAGTGCTAAGCCTGCACTAGTTGCAAGATCGCTCTGCCGTGATTTGCTGTTTCCTTCGGAAAGCAAACACGCCAATTTAGATCGCAACTCATCAAGTTGATCTTGTGGAACCACAGTTGACATTAAAACCAGGGCTCTTCTGTTGTAGGTATATGCCATAGCCGCATCAGATGAAATCTTTGCTTTTCCTTTAAACCATTTAGCAGTCTTATCAATAGTTACATCTCTACCCAAGAAAACTTGCAGTTTCATTTTGCTGTAATCAAAATAGTAATTTAATTCATTGGGAGCGAGACGTTTCAGCAGTGACAAGTCTGGATGTGCGTAAGGCACAGCGATAACTGAATCGATTAAAGAAACACTTTTAAGTTGCGCAAGCCAATTTTGAGCATCCACATTTTTCTTAGCTAAAGCCTCTACATCATCAATTAAGGCCGGATCCATTAACCAGGTTCGTGGTGAAGGTGAGGGAGAAAATACTTTCAAACCCAAAGACCCGGCAGGTGTTAAAGAATCTGCAAAACCGTCGACGAAAAAGTTTCCTTGAAAATCGCGATGTGGTGGTTCAACCAAAATAATATTTTGGTTTGATTGCGCCTGCGCATTAGGCAAAAGAGTAAGTGTTGGGAAAAGCAGGAGAAACGCTACAAGAAATACACTTCGGATTTTCATAGCGTGAGGTCACCACTACGACCAATGAGCTTTTTCTCATCGGGATATGCAAGACGTTCGATAATTTCCGCCAACGGAAACCAAGCCACCTCATCAACTTCACTCACTTGTGGAGCGAGAAGGCCGCCGGTTTCGCGGAAAAGATAATGATGAACAGTTTTGTGAATTCGTTTCCCACCGGCCATAAACCAAAAATCAATAATTCCTAATTCGCGCTCAATCGCGCTTTCAATTCCTGTTTCTTCCATTACTTCCCTAATGGCAGCTTGCTCTGGGGTTTCACCGGTTTCGATATGACCTTTAGGAAGCGACCACAACAATCTGGCTCGCGCGGCATCTTTCTGGTCGATGCGCCCAATAAGAAGCCCCTGGGTCCGATCTTGGCTAATAACCAAACCTCCAGCACTCACCTCATCAACGCGCTTTGTGTATGGGCGGTTAGGCGTGCGTTGGGTTTTAGGCGCGACTTTTTGAGCGGGAGGTGTAGTGGAATCTTGTGGGGCGCGATTGGCGGGCCGTCTGCGCCGCCTCTTCTTTTTCGTACCTTCGCTGCCCGCACCGGGTGCAGGGGTCATGGAGCAAGGGTACTGCTCTAGCCTTACTCATTGTGACGAGTGCATTAGGAGCCGCGGGGGAACTTGCGATTCGCTCCCTTATCGAACGAGCTCCATTGGCGAGCTCCCTGGCTGACGCCTTCAAATCTGCGGGATACCGCCTCGCATTGGTTGGCGGGCCGGTACGCGATGCGATTTTAGGTCGACTTGGCAATGATTTAGATTTCACAACAGATGCAAAGCCCGAAGCAACCAAAAAAATTCTTAAAGCTTGGGCGGAAAATGTTTGGGATACAGGAATTGCATTCGGAACAGTTGCGGCGAAACGCGGGGACACGACCGTCGAGGTAACAACCTACCGAACTGAAGTATATGAAATAGATAGTCGAAAACCAGAAGTGAAGTATGGCGAGAATATTGAAGGTGATTTATCGCGCAGAGACTTCACCGTGAATGCGATGGCACTTGAATTAACACAAGGCGCGCCTCTATTCATCGATCCATTTAATGGATTGCAAGATTTATCGAAAAAGATTTTGCGAACGCCTTCCACTGCAACCAACTCTTTCTCTGATGACCCACTACGAATGATGAGGGCGGCTCGCTTTGCAAGCCAATTAGATTTTGATGTTGCACCTGATGTTTTAGATGCGATGAAAAGTATGGCGGGAAGAATTTCCATTATTTCTGCAGAACGAGTTCGAGATGAGCTTGTAAAACTCTTAATGTCACCCAATCCTCGAATTGGAATAACAATGCTTGTAGATGTTGGCTTGGCTGACATTGTGTTACCAGAAATTCCCAAATTACGTTTAGAGATTGATGAACACCACCACCACAAAGATGTTTACGAACACTCTCTTACGGTTCTTGAACAAGCAATTGCCCTAGAAGGTCGGCTTGGAGGACCAAACTTAGTTATACGTCTAGCTGCACTTCTACATGACATTGGAAAACCAAAGACACGAAGCCTCATTCAAGGTGGGGGAGTCTCCTTCCATCATCATGAAGTTGTTGGTGGTCGACTAACCAAAGAACGTTTAAAAGCACTTCGTTTTAGTTCGGAAACTATCGACGAAGTTTCCACGTTGGTTTCCTTGCATCTTCGTTTCCACGGATATGGTGATGGTGAATGGACCGATTCCGCTGTTCGCAGATATGTTCGCGACGCAGGAGAGCTTCTGGAACATCTACACGTACTCACTCGCGCCGATTGCACAACTCGTAATAAACGAAAAGCCGATGCACTTGCTGCTACCTATCAAAGCCTGGAAGATCGAATTGCAATCTTGATGGAGCAAGAAGAATTATCTAAAATCCGTCCAGATTTGGATGGCGGGCAAGTTATGCGATTACTCAATGTAAAACCTTCGGCAGTTGTTGGACAAGCGCTAGATTTCTTACTTGAACTCAGGCTAGAAAATGGACCAATCGGTGAAGAACGCGCTGAAGAAGAGTTAATGAAATGGTGGGCAGCTAGAGCGAAAAATTGAACTTCGAGGTTCGCAGAAGTCTCATTGCTGTGGCGAAATAGACGACGGAGACAGCGACAGGAACAAGCGCTGACTGGCCCGAGGAAGGCAATAAAATTGCTGCGAGCACAGCTCCAGAGACTATGGCTCCATTAACAAGCACGTCATAAACGGCGAAGACCCTGCCTCGGTAATAGTCATCGATTTTAGATTGAACCAGCGCATCGTTGGTCACCTTCACGCTTTGCCCGCATAAACTTGCAAAAAATGCCGCGATAAATAGAGGCACCGCCGTATGTGAAATCGCCAATAATAATGGAGAGAGTGCACTGGCGACCATCATGTAACGAATCCATCTATGTCGACCGTATTTAGCGACACCGAAAGGTGCAATCAGCGCCCCAACAGTCAACCCTGCACCAGCAAGAGTTAAGGCAACTGCGAGTCCCGATAATCCGGCTTCCGGATTTGAAGCGGAATGGAAACTATTTCTTTCAAGCAATATGGCAATAATAAGAAGTGCATTCAAACCGCCTCGTTGAACAGCGGTGGCCAAGATTCCGCGAGCGGCATCAGTGTGTTGAGCGAGGAATTGAAAACCTTCACGCATTTCATTGATGCCATGCATAAAACTAGCGCTCGCCTTTTGATGATCCAATGGACCAATTTCTTTTCGCCCTAATCGCAAAATTAATAACGAAGTTACGAAATATCCCAGTGTCGCTATAAGAATCATCGAAGCATCAGAATGATTTGCATTATGGAAAGAATCGAAAATCTTACGCAAACCCAGACCGACCCCACCACCTAATACAACAAATATCGAACCGCCAGTCACCGCCATTGCATTCGCGGAGATGAGCGAATCACTATCAACTAAAAGTGGAAGCCCCGCAGAAAGAGCGGCGAGGATCAACCGATTTAAACCAAAAGCAATCAGCACAACGAAGGTGAGTTCGACACCTGTATGTCCTTGCGAAATAAGCAATGCGATAATGAGTAAAGTTGCAGAACGAAATAGATTTGCCAAAAGGACTGCGCGTTGTCTAGATACTCGATCGAGAATTGTTCCAACAAAGGGACCAATCAATGAATAGGGCAATAGGACGACGGCAAATGCCAAAGCAGCTCCCAAAGCGTTCGCTTTTCGCTCGGGACTAAAAAGAACAAAGGAGGCCAAAGCGCTTTGGAAGATTCCATCTGTTGCTTGACCCACCCAACGAGCAGCAAAAAGACGCGAGAGCCGAGGATGCTTAAGTAATTCAGCAAATCCCAAACTAGGCATGAAGGAAAGACTAGTTTCTTTGCGCGCCTTCGTCTTGTTATTCTTTGCTCTATGAATTCTCTGCGGGGGTATATCGACTACACGTTGGATAAACGTGCAACCCTGAAGGCGCTTTTCAAAGGTCGAGTAGATGCATGTGATGCAGATCCATACCTATTGCTGGCGGCAAAATTTCACGGGGTAAAGGTCGAACGTCCCTGTCCCGTCTGCAAGAAATCTCTTGTTGAATTGCGATACACCTTCGGCGATCAACTCGGGCAATTTTCAGGTCGAATAAAGTCCATTGATGAACTCACACAGATGGAGAAGGAGTTCGGGGAATTTCGAGTTTATGTCGTCGAGATTTGCCGAGACTGCTCTTGGAACCACCTGAGCGCTTCTTTCATTTTGGGAGACGGCACGGAGCGCAAAGCACCGCGACGTCAGCGCACCTTGGAAGATGAAGATTGGGTAAAGCGGTAACCTTCACGCGTGATCCGTAAAATTCTCTTCCGGTCGGCCATATTTATCGGCGGCACAGGATTTATCCTCGGTTCAGCCCTTTTTGCCTACGCCTATTTCACGGTCAATATTCCTTCAGTAAATTCCTTCGTTAATAGCCAAGCAACCATTATTGAATATTCAAACGGCACTGAAATTGGTCGTATCGGTTCAGAGAATCGAACAATCGTGCCTTTGGCCAAGATTCCACTTAATGTGCGCAGAGCAGTTCTCGCGGCCGAAGATCGCAATTTCTATTCGGAACGAGCTTTTAGCCCAACTGGAATCTTGCGTGCAGTTGTAAACAACCTGCGCGGTGGAGCGCTGCAAGGTGGATCCACAATTACACAACAGTATGCAAAGACTGCTTTTCTTACTCCAGAGAGAAGTATCCAACGCAAAATTAAAGAACTAGTTATTTCAATAAAACTAGAGAACCAGTTATCCAAAGATCAAATTCTTGAAAACTACTTAAACACAATCTATTTTGGTCGCGGTTCATATGGAGTTCAAACTGCTGCTCAGCAATATTTCAATCGTGGAGTAAACCAACTTAATCTTTCACAAGCCGCAGTCATCGCAAGCATTTTAAGATCTCCTGGTTTCTATGATCCTTCATATTCTAAGAACAACGCCGATCGTTTAGCTGCCCGATTTGATTATGTAATTCAAGGGATGCTTGGCGCCAAATGGATTACAAAAGATGAAGCAGCTCATGCAAAATTGCCAACCGTACGTCCACGTGTGACTTCTGGATCTTTGTCTGGCCCCAAAGGGCACATCATCGCTTTGGCTCAGAAAGAATTAAATGCACTCGGGTTTACTGACGAGCAATTGCTAGTTGGCGGTTTGATTGTTAAGACAACTCTTAGTCAGAAATCTCAACAGTCAGCAGTTGATGCGGTTGAAAAGCAATGGCCAAAGCAGTCTCCTGCAAATCTCCACATTGGCCTAGTTGCAGTGCGTCCAGGCACTGGAGAAATTGTTGCGTTGTACGGCGGTAAAGATTTCTTAGTACGCCAATTGAGCGATGCAACACAATCAATCGCTTTGGCTGGATCTACATTCAAACCATTTGCTCTGATTGCAGCACTTGAGCAGGGCATTCCGCTCACCTCAATTTGGAACGGTAATTCTCCACAACTTTTCGATGATTTTGGAAAACCGTATGTTGTCTCGAATTATGGAGACGAACAATGGGGCCAAGTTGATTTAATTAAAGCTACCGCGCACTCAATAAACACAATCTATGTTCCACTAGGAATTAAAGTCGGTCCAGATAAAGTGGTGGATGTTGCAAGGCGCGCGGGTATTCCCACAAGCGTTGCAATGATGCCCACCCCATCAGTTGTGCTTGGTGCGGCAAGTCCACATGTAGTAGATGTTGCGGCCGCTTATGCCACTTTCGCTTCTCAAGGTATTTACGCAAAACCTTTCTTAGTTAGCCAAGTTCAAGGCTCAAATAAAGGCGTTTTGTATCAAGCAAAACCACAAGGGCAAGAGGTCTTTACTAAAGATGTAATGGCAGATTTAACTTACGCCCTCTCTGAAGTTGTTCGAAGCGGTACTGGAACATACGGAACCGCGGGCCTTGGCAGACCAGCAGCAGGAAAAACCGGTACGAGTGAACAGAACGCATCGGCTTGGTTTAGTGGATACACCCCACAACTTGCGGCATCGGTTGCATTCTTCAGAGATAGCGCTTCAGAGACACTCAATGGAATTGGTGGATTAAATTCAGTCACTGGTGGAACTTTCCCAGCCAAAGTCTGGACAGCGTTTATGAAAGGCGCACTGAAAGGCGAACCAAAACTTGCCTTCCCTGCACCCTCGCATATCGGCGGCGAAATACCTACAGTGATGACTTCACCAACTCCCGTACCAGGTGGACCAGCTGATTCAGCAGCAACAAATGGAAAGTAAATAGTCAGAAAGATGCGTACCTCCATTATTTGGAGTTCAGCTACTAAGTTACTTCTCCTGCTTTCATTGTTAGCAGGTGTTTTATCTTTTGCTAAATTTGACCACTGTATCAATTCAAATTGGGCGACACCGGATGTAGATATACACGCATGTTATTCAGATATCCCATCGCTCTTTACAGATCGCGGACTTGATAAACATCAGTGGGCATACAGCGGTGGCGATAAATCGGTTGAGTACCCAGTCCTAATGGGCGCAGTTATGTGGGCGACGACATGGTTGGTTCCATCTGGCGGAAATGAAATAAGAAAATATTTTTATGTTAATGCACTACTTCTTCTCTTGCTTTTTGTCGGTGTGGTTTTATTACTAGGCAGTATGCGACCGAAGTACGCCTACTTACTTCCTGTGGCTCCTGCTGTTATTGGTTCTTTGTTTATAAATTGGGATATGTGGGGAATCATCACAATGATTCTTGCAATCTACTATTTTGATAAGAAGCGATATTCCTTAAGTGCGATTTCATTAGCGGTTTCGATTGCTACAAAATTCTTCCCAGTATTGCTTTTGTTACCAATTCTCTTTTTCTTCTGGAAAGATCGAAGGATCCACGAAGCAACTCGATATATGTTCATCACCATATTGGTGTGGGCTGTTATTAATGCGCCCGTCTTCCTTACAACTCCACAAGGTTGGTGGCGTTTCTATGAACTCAATCTAGGAAGGGATGCAGATTGGGGATCACTTTGGTATGCCTTCTCACTATTGGGTTTAAATATTGGTCACCTGAATTACTTCAGCATCTTGTCCCTTGTTGTTGTAGTTGCTCTATTTCTTCTTTTCCTCGCCGATTTTGAAAACTCTCCATCCCTTGCCCAGGTCTCCTTTATTGTTATGGCAACAGTCCTGTGTGTGGGAAAGGTGTACTCCCCACAATATGTTTTATGGCTTGCCCCACTAGCGATTTTGGCGATTCGAGAACGACGAGATCTGCCCGCTTTTTGGATATGGCAGGCCGGTGAGGTTATTTATCACGTGGCAATTTGGCAGCACCTAGCCCTGGTCAGTGGCGCTCATTTCGGACTCCCTGATGGCGCATATGCCATAGCCACGCTCATCCGCATCGCTACAACCCTCTATTTTGTCCTCGTTTTGGCGCGCCGAGCGCTCTCCAACCCCTCCAATTCCAGACGGGCAGCCCGTAGCCGACTCGCCGATTTTCTATTCGGTACCGCCGAGAGTTACCCTTAGCCCCCTTCGCAAACCTTCGCCCACCTGGGCGGAAGTCGGCTAGGGAGCACTAACCCTCCTGTCACGGAAATGCCGTGGCCGCTTTAGTCCAGAGGAGGTCGGGTTAACGCATGCGTCACTATGAACTAATGGTCATCCTTGATCCAGAATTAGAAGAACGAACAGTCGCACCAAGCCTTGAGACCTATCTCAAGATCATCAAAGAAAGCGGCGGTCGCGTAGACAAGCTCGATGTTTGGGGCAAGCGCCGTATGTCATTTGAGATTCTTAAGAAGGCTGAAGGAATCTATGCAGTGGTTGATATGCACTGCGAGCCAGCCGCAATCAAAGAGTTGGATCGTCAACTTAATTTGAACGAAGCGGTATTGCGCACAAAAGTTATGCGGCCTGAGTAGTTCATTCTATTTATCCAGTAACTTTCTAGGTTCCGAATACACATTCAAGAGAAGAGACAACAATGGCAGCAGGAGATACAAACATCACCATGATCGGCAACCTTGTCGATGATCCAGAGCTACGTTTCACGCCATCAGGTGCGGCCGTCGCAAAATTCCGTGTTGCCTCCACTCCTCGTTACTTAGATAAGAACACGAATGAGTGGAAAGACGGAGATAGTCTTTTCTTGCAGTGCAACATTTGGCGTCAAGCAGCAGAAAATGTTGCTGAGTCACTCACCAAAGGTATGCGCGTGATTGTGTCCGGACGCCTAAAACAGCGTTCATACGAAACCAAAGAGGGCGAAAAGCGCACAGTCTTTGAGGTAGAAGTTGATGAAGTAGGACCATCTCTACGTAACGCAACTGCGAAGGTCACTAAGGCCACTCGTAGCGGCGGAGCATCTGGTGGATTCTCTGCACCATCATCAACTGAAACTTTCAATGACGATCCATGGGCTGCTGCTTCAACCTCTCCCGCCGGCGGCGGATGGGCAACCACCACCAACGACGACCAACCACCCTTTTAAATCAACCAATCCATCCATTCCTGCAACTGATTTAACAATCACGGCAGGGCACCCGTAAAGGAGCACCACAATGGGAGCACGTAATAACAGAGCGCTCAAGGAGCCTAAGAATAAATCAGCAAAGGCTGCTGCGCTTAATAAGAAATTCAAGAAGAAGCCATGCAGCTTCTGCCGCGACAAGGTCACCTATATCGATTACAAAGATATTGCCACCCTTCGCAAGTACATCTCCGATCGCGGAAAGATTCGCGCTCGCCGTGTCACAGGCGCCTGCACACAACACCAACGCTCAGTTGCAACTGCGGTTAAGAACTCCCGCGAAGTTGCATTGTTGCCTTACACCTCAACGGCTCGATAAGGGGAGATGACGATATGAAACTCATCCTTACTCGCGAAGTATCAGGTTTAGGCCGCGCTGGCGATGTTGTTACCGTCAAAGATGGTTTCGCACGCAACTTCCTTCTTCCACGTGGAAATGCAATCGCATGGTCACTTGGTGGAGAGAAGCAGATTGAAGGAATTCGCCGCGCTCGCGCATCACGCGAAATCCGCGATATTGACCACGCAAAGGAAGTAAAAGCGACTCTAGAAGGCGCAGCAGTCACTGTCACAGTGAAGGTTGGCGCAGCTGGACGTCTCTTTGGATCAGTCACAGACAAAGATGTTGCAAGTGCCATCAAGGCAGCAACTGGCTTGGATGTTGATCGTCATTCCGTCAAGACTGCAGGTCACATTAAGACAACTGGAACACATGCAGTGAAGGTTTCACTACCTCACCATGTTGTAGCAAGCGTCACCGTAACGGTGGTTGCTGCTTAAGTTTCCAACATAATTAGAAC
Source organism: uncultured Actinomycetes bacterium (assembly GCA_903928745.1). GTDB lineage: Bacteria > Actinomycetota > Actinomycetes > Nanopelagicales > Nanopelagicaceae > QYPT01. The sequence continues at coordinate 15,578 of CAIYRR010000066.1, forward strand.
GGGTCCGCTGATTACAGCGGGCCCGTTTTATTTTTGTGTTACTTGCTTGAGCATCCTCTGAAAGCGATCGCTAGTGAATTCCGATTGTGCCAAATCATATTTAGCCATTCCCCACTCCCAGAAATCAAAATCAAGATCCGAGACGGCGCTTTGAATTGATGCCCACATCGTCCACCCATATTTTCCAAGCAAGGCTTGTAGCCATGCGCGAGCAAATTTCTCTGGACGCTCACCCCCGTAATAAGCGCTCACCAATTCTTCGAGTTTGTCTAATTCTAAAAATGATTCCGCCCAGATGTTGCCGAGTTCAAAACAAGCGTCATTATTTCCCGAGTATTCATAATCAATGAGCCAAATCTTCTCGCCGTCGTCTATAAAGTTTCCCGGCAACAAGTCGTTGTTGCATGGCACTGTGCCTTCATCGAGAACTTTCATAGCTTGGCGAATTTGGTTTACGTGGTCTGCATATTCCAAATAATTCTCAGGAATTCGATACCCGCGCTCCTGGACTATAGAAAGATAAGTTTCTTGAATCTCAAACATATTGAAATCGCGAACAAAAGGTTTGGCTGCATGCAAAGTCCGACAAGCCTGCGCGACCCGTGGCAGATTTGCAGAAACATCATCCGCCGAAAAAGTTCGGCCTTCTAGAAATCCAATAACTAATAGGCCTTGTCCAGATAAGTAATCAAAGACAGGGGCACCGATACTCGCCTCTGCTGCAATTATTGAATTTCGATACTCAGACTCGCGGTCTATGGAAAGCAACTCCGATTTATTACTAGAAATTCTTGCAACGAATTTACCTTCGGGTGTATCGATAAGTAAATTACGATTTGTTAAACCACCAGAGAGTTCAGTTACGGATGTTCTACTCGTGAGACGTGGCACTTTATTTAGTAACGCACCAAAAGAATCTTCTACGGAATTGTTGGTTGGCGACACCGCTACAGGATACATTTGAGTCATGTCTACGTCATCAGTCCCTAGCCGCGCAAAAATAGTTGTAATCGGCGGAGGTGTTGGTGGTACCTCAGTTGCTTATCATTTAGCCGAGTTGGGGGAAAAGGACGTCATCTTGCTCGACCGTAGTGACCTCACAAGTGGTTCTACTTTCCATTCTGCAGGTCTAGTAGGTCAGTTAAGAGCTGATCCAACGCTTACAAAAATGAATATGCATTCTGTTGATCTCTATCGTCGATTAGAAGAGACAGATACGCCGCCAAGTTGGAAAGAGTGCGGAAGCATCAAACTAGCCTCCACGCCAGAGCGCATGGAAGAAATTCGCAGACAAATTGGGTGGGCACGTACTTTCGGATTAGACCTTCAAGAAATTTCTCCCAAGCAGGCTCAAGAACTATTTCCACTTATCTCCCTCGATGGTGTTGTTGGTGCTTGTTACATGGCATCAGATGGACAGGTTGATCCTTCGCAATTAGCACACGCTCTCGCCTCTGGTGCGCGCAAAGGTGGCGTCAAGATTTTCACTCACACACGTGTGACCGCGATTCGCACACAAAATGGACGAGTCACGGGCGTGGATACCGATAAAGGTTTTATCGAATGCGAAAAAGTTGTGAACTGCGGTGGAATGTTTGCCCCAGAAATTGGTCGCCTAGTAGATGTTCGCATTCCAATTGTCCCTATGAGCCATCAATACTTAATTACTGAAAACTTTATGCCAGTAGGAGAGAAATATCTTCCATCGCTTCGCGATCCAGATAACTTGGTGTATTTCCGCCAAGAAGTGGGCGGGCTACTCATGGGTGGATATGAGCGCAATTCTCGCGCCTGGGTCACTGATTACGAGCACGTAGATAACATTCCGCAAGATTTCAACGGCAAACTTTTGCCAGAGGAGTGGGAACGTTTCGAGGAAATTGCCGAAAATTCGCAGAAGCGCGTTCCGAAAATGGGCGAAATTGGAATCAAGAATTTCATTAATGGACCAGAAGGCTTTACTCCCGACAACGAATTCTGCCTCGGTGAGACATCTGTGGGTGGCTTTTATGTTGCCGCAGGTTTCTGCGCACACGGTATCGCGGGCGCGGGTGGAATCGGCAAAGTAGTTGCTGAGTGGGTTGTCGCAGGTGAGCCAACAATGGATCTATGGCATATGGATATTCGCCGATTCGGCGCTTCATACAAGTCACCTGAATACACCCTCAAGCGCATCACTGAAAACTACGAGGAGTACTACGACATTCATTACCCAGGCGAGGAGCGCCAAAGTGCACGCCCGCTAAAGAAATCACCCGTTTACGACTGGCATAAAGATGCAGGCGCAGTCTTCGGAGAAAAATCCGGATGGGAGCGTGTGAATTACTACTCATCGAATATAACCGATGATGAATTCAAACCCTATGGATGGGCTGGAAAACATTGGTCATCGGCGGTACGTGCAGAGCATTTAGCTACACGTGAATCCGCTGGACTCTTTGACGAATCCAGTTTTTCGAAGTTCACAGTTTCTGGCTCGCGTGCAGCAGAATTTCTCAATTTTGTTTGCGCCAACGATGTTGTTAAAGGCGTTGGACGTACTGTGTATACACAAGCGCTCAATACAAAAGGCGGAATCGAATCCGATTACACAGTTACACAAACAGGCGACCAAGAGTTCATGATTGTTACCGGAACAGCATTTGGAACACATGATCGCCAATGGCTAGAAAAACTCGCACGAGAAAATAATTTTGCGGGTATTGCATTCACGGATATCACCAGCGACTTGGCATGTTTTGGACTTTGGGGTCCAAAGGCGCGGTTAATCCTTCAAAGTGTTACTAGCTACGACATGAGCCATGAAAACTTCCCATTCATGCATTCACGCGAAATCGAAATCGCTGGAGTGAAATTGCGAGCAACAAGAATCACCTATGTCGGAGAATTAGGCTGGGAGTTTTATATTGCATCGGAAGATGCACCAAAGGTTTGGAGCGCGCTCCTTGATGCAGGTAAAGCACATGGAATGAAAACGTGCGGTTATCGTGCCATTGAATCCTTGCGTCTTGAAAAAGGTTATCGAGCATGGGGTGTGGAAATTTCTACAGAAACAAATCCATGGGATGCAGGTTTAGGTTTTGCCGTTTCCATGAAGAAAGAAACTTTCGTAGGTAAAGATGCATTAGTTGCTTCAAAGGAAAACCCAACGCGCAAACTCGTTGCGATTCTCTTTGATGACATTCGACAAGTTCCACTAGGTAATGAACCAGTACGAGTTGGTAGCGAAATCATTGGCCGCGTGAAGAGCGGTGGTCAGGGGTATACGTTAAATAAGGCAATTGGATATGCCTACCTACCTATTGCGTACTCCGAACCCGAATGCGTTCTGGATGTGGAATTTTTTGGGCAATGGAAAAACGGTGTTGTTGCAACGGAGCCTCTTTTTGATCCCACAAATACGAAAATTCGTGCCTGAGACGAGGCAATACCAATAGTTGAGACGGTAGAAAAAACCTTTCTCCACAACCAGGGACAGAGGTAACCCCTCACCTGACCTGCATGTTTACCGCCTTCTGGTGTGGCAGCAGAAAGTTACCCACACCTCATGAACAGCCATTTACACAGGAAAATGACCTTATACACACAGTTCTCCACAGCTTTACCCACAGGCCATTCCTGGCTTCTCGCTTCTTTACCTGTGGGTACGTAGGTTTCACCACAGGCATCCGCGCCGAATGTCAGTGGCTTTTGGGAGAGTGATAAGCGTGAGTATCGCAGAGCTTCCTAATCGCACCAGTCGTTCCGAATCAGAATTCGAACGCACGCCGCCTCAAGATCTCATCGCCGAGCAGAGCGTTCTCGGTGGAATGTTATTGAGCAAAGATGCCATTGCAGATGTAGTGGAAGTATTACGCGAACGAGATTTCTATCGACCAGCACACGAAATTATTTATGACACCATTCTTGATCTCTATGGTCACGGCGAACCCGTTGATGCTGTAACTGTTTCTGCAGAGCTTACAAAGAATGGAAACATTGCGCGCGCGGGTGGCGCACCATATTTGCACACGCTAATTTCATCTGTACCTACGGCAGCTAATGCTGGTTACTACGCAAAGATTGTTCGCGAACGCGCAATCATGCGGCGCCTCATTGAAGCGGGTACCAAAATCGTTCAACTCGGATACACCCCCGAAGGCGATGTTGATGATTCAGTGGATCAAGCGCAGGCAGAGGTTTATGCCGTCACAGAACGTCGTGCCAATGAAGACTATGTACAACTAAGTACCTTGTTGCCACAAGCACTCGATGAGATCGAAGCAATTTCTAAAGGTGTTGGCGCAGAAGGCGTAAAGACCGGATTTAAAGATCTTGACACTCTCACCAATGGATTGCATCCAGGAAACATGATTGTTCTTGCAGCGCGTCCCGCTGTTGGTAAATCAACACTAGGACTAGATATTGCCCGTTACGCATCAATTCACGGCGGAAACACATCGGTTATTTTCTCTCTTGAAATGAGCCGCTCGGAAATCACCATGCGTATGTTGTCGGCGGAAGCGCGCGTTGGTCTGAATAATATTCGCGCAGGAAATCTCAACGACGAAGAATGGTCACGCCTTGCAAGGCGTATGGGAGAAATTTCTGCGGCTCCGCTATTTATTGATGATTCACCAAACTTGTCACTGATGGAAATTCGCGCAAAGGCTCGCCGACTTAAACAACGTCACGACCTCAAACTTATTGTTATTGACTACTTGCAGTTGATGAGCAGTGGTAAGAAAGTAGAAAGCCGCCAGCAGGAAGTTTCAGAATTTTCTCGCCAACTTAAACTCTTGGCTAAAGAGCTAGATGTTCCTGTTATTGCAATCTCACAGCTCAACCGTTCACCTGAACAACGCTCTGATAAGAAGCCAATGCTTTCAGATCTTCGTGAATCAGGTTCTATTGAGCAGGATGCCGACCTTGTTATCTTGCTTCACCGCGATGATATGTATGACCAACAAAACCGCTCCGGTGAGGCTGATTTGATCATTGCCAAGCACCGAAACGGACCAACCCGAACCATTACCGTCTCGGCTCAGCTTCACTTTGCTCGCTTCGTAGATATGCCACAAAGCTCTGCGCCTAAGGATTACACCCAACAGCGTGACGATAATTAGTGAACGGCTAAACGCGCACGATCTGCCGTAATAATTCCAGCAATTACTACAACTCCACCCAGCAATTGAATGATGGTAAATGTTTCCCCCAGCCACCACCAAGCAAAGGCCCCAGCGATGACGGGCTCGAGCATTCCAATCACACTACTAGTGGAGGCAGAAAGTTCGCGCAAGCCGTGCAAGATGGCCATATACGGAACGATCGTGCCGCCGACGATAATCCACAAAATTAAAACCCAACCAGGAACGTCATAAGCTTTAAAGGTTCCCAATAAATTCATTTTTTCCGTGAAGACCGAATATGGAAAACTCCACACGGGACAGACAAGCGCCCACGCAAGGGATGCAAAACCCAATCCATAAACAGTGAGAGTGTCGGTCGATCTACTCACAATAAGTTTTTCGCCGAGCAAGAAATAAGCGGCCAGTGCAAATGCGTCCAAGAAAGCGGCAAGAACTCCGACACCGTTAAGTGTCATTCCTTGCCACACCTGTGCAACAAGCAAGAGTCCTGAAAAACCCATCACAATAGAAATCCACATCAGTTTAGGAACAAACTTCTTTCTAATAAACCTGATGTAAAACAAAATCCAAATCGGCGCTGTAAATTCAATAATCAGAGCAACACTGACATGCAAACGTGTAATTGCGATGAAATACCCAAATTGCACCAAAGCAAAACCAATAACGCCATAAGCAACAAGCCAAGGAAGCTCTTTCTTTGTTGTGCGCAATGCCGACTTTTTTCGAAAAAGCACAAAGAGCAATAAAACAAAGAACGCGCCCGTGCACCGGACCTGTGTGAGGCGCCAAGCCGAAAGCCCACTCGTGAGAACTAGCTTGGCAATGATTCCGTTGAAGGCAAAAGCGATTGCGCCAAAGACTACAAAGACTTCAGCGCGAACCGACTTAAGCATGCAGTAAGAGTACTTTAGAAAGCGCTCTCTGAAATCTCCATGATCGAATTGTCCGTTGCCTCAACGATGGCACGATCACTACTAATGTGCGGAAGCATATTTGCTACAAAGAACTTAGCTGATGCAATCTTTCCATTATAGAAATCGACATCTTTGCCTGCATTTGGCAATTTCTCTGCGGCAATATCTGCCTGGCGAATCAAGAGCCATGCAGTGATGATTTCACCAACAGCCATAAGGCAACGTGAGGTATTTAGACCGACCTTATAGATTTCCTCTGGTTTTTCTTGAGACTCCATTGCATACCCAACAAGTACCGCAATGATTGCATTCAGATCTCCCAGTGATTTTAAGAGTGCGGCTTTCTCTGCCGAATGAACTCCACCAGTTTGGGCAAAAGTGGCTATTTCCTTGCCTAATAACCCAATCGCACGACCGCCATCTTTAACAATCTTGCGGAAGAAGAAATCAAGCCCCTGAATCGCAGTGGTGCCTTCGTACAAGGTGTCAATCTTTGCATCTCGTACGTATTGCTCCAAAGGCCAGTCTTGGGTGAAGCCTGAGCCACCAAATGTTTGCAACGACTCTGTTCCAAGTAGTGTCCAAGATTTTTCACTCCCGTAGCCCTTAACAACAGGCAACATCAAATCATTCAACGCCTCTAAATCGTCAATGACAGATTTTTCTTTACCTTCGGCGCGCGCAATTGCAAGTGAATCCTGGATGGAGGCGGTGTACAACACGAGCGCGCGCATACCCTCGGAGTAAGACTTCTGCACCATTAGTGAACGTCGAACATCGGGATGATGAATGATCGTGACTCGAGGACTCGCCTTATCGGTCATCAACTTCATGTCACCACCTTGCACACGCGTCTTCGCGTAGGCCAAGGCTTGTTGGTATCCAGCAGAGAGTGTTGCGATTGCTTTAGTACCAACCATCATGCGAGCAAATTCAATAACTTTAAACATTTGCGCGATACCTTCATGGACATCACCCAATAAGTAGCCAACGGCAGGCTCTTTTTCACCTAAGTTCATTTCACACGTGGAGGAAACGTTCAGCCCCATTTTGTGTTCAACTTTAGTTACGTAGACACCGTTGCGTTTACCAAGCGCTCCCGTTTCAAAATCAAACATAAATTTTGGAATAAGGAAAAGACTTAAACCCTTTGTTCCTGGCCCGCCGCCTTCGCGGCGCGCAAGTACATAGTGGATGATATTTTCATTAAGGTCGCTATCACCTGAAGTAATGAAACGTTTTGTTCCGGTGATGTGCCATGTTCCATCTGGTTGTTCAACAGCTTTGCTACGACCGGCACCAACATCGCTTCCAGCTTCTGGCTCGGTCAGCATCATTGTCGCGCCCCAGTCGTTGTCGACCATCAACTTTGCTAACTTCTTTTGTTGATCGTTACCGAGTGCATACGCAACATGCGCGAAAGAGGTACCAGATGCGTAGATGTGAATTGAAGGATTAGAACCCAGAACCATTTCCGCAATTGCCCAACGAAGCGAGGCAGGAATTACTGTTCCACCAATTTCTGCAGGTGCATCAATGCGCCACCATTCGTTATCCATGTACGCGCGGTATGACTTAATAAATGATGGAGGTAATTTCGCATCACCTGTTGCAGGATTGAAATCGACACCGATTCGATCGCCATCGACAAACGATGCAGCGAGATCATTTTCAGAGAGTCGCTTCATCTCCTCGAGCATTCCCATGACAGTGTCTCGATCGAGTTCGCTGTAAATGGATTTACCCAAGACATCCTCACGTTTGAGTAGGTCAAAGAGGCAAAATTCGATATCGCGCAGGTTGGCTGTGTAGTGGTTCATGCACGTAGGATGCTACTCGCCAGTAACTTATGCAAGTATCTCCACCAGAAATTTGAGAATAAGAGGGGAATTGAGCGGGCGACGGGAATCGAACCCGCGCTGTCAGCTTGGGAAGCTGACGTGATACCACTTCACTACGCCCGCGCTTGTCGGGAAAATTGGCGCCCGACTAGGTCAAGCATAGGCAAGGCAGGTAAAGTCGCCAACTATGTTGCTTAGTGATCGCGATCTTCGCGTAGAAATCAAGGCAGGCCGCGTCCGGGTTGAACCCTTTGACGAGGGGATGATCCAACCTTCAAGTATTGATGTGCGCCTTGATCGTTTTTTCCGAGTCTTTGAAAATCACAAGTACTCCGTTATTGATCCATCGGTAGAGCAAGGCGAACTCACGCGCGAAGTAGAAGTTGGCGCCTCTGAATTTTTTATCTTGCACCCTGGCGAATTTGTTTTAGCAAGCACGTACGAAGTTATAACTTTGCCTGATGACATTGCAGGACGCCTAGAAGGCAAATCATCCCTTGGCCGTCTTGGCTTGTTGACGCACTCCACGGCAGGTTTTATTGATCCAGGTTTTTCTGGCCACATCACGCTAGAGCTTTCCAATGTTGCCAACTTACCGGTCAAACTTTTTCCTGGAATGAAGATTGGTCAGCTTTGCCTGATCAAACTTACGTCGGCGGCAGAGCATCCATATGGGTCAGCGCTTTATGGGTCTCGCTACCAAGGACAGCGCGGGCCAACCCCCAGCCGTTCGTGGATGAACTTCCACCAAAGCGATATTCAGTAAATTTTCAGGCACCCTTCAACTAAAGCGCGGTAGATTACTTCCATGTCTACTATTGAAATTGTCCTATTAATCATTGCCGCTATCGGCTTCTTTGTTGTCACTCTCTATAACCGTCTTGTTCGGTTAAATGTTGCTGTCGATGAAGCATTCGCTCAAATCGAAGTTCAACTCAAACGTCGTTCCGATTTGATTCCAAATCTTGTAGAGACAGTTAAAGGTTATGCCGCTCATGAAAGCGCAACATTTGAAAAAGTCGTCAGCGCTCGCGCAAAAGCAACCACTGCGACAACGGTTGCCGATGTTGCTGCCGCCGATGGAATGGTTACTCAGGCACTTCGCGGATTACTTGCTGTTGCCGAGGCTTATCCAGATTTGAAAGCATCTACGAACTTTCTAGCATTGCAAGAAGAACTTTCAACTACGGAAAACAAAGTTGCCTTTGCCCGTCAGTTCTATAACGATAATGTGCGCGCACTTAATACTGCAGTGAAAACCATCCCCACATCACTATTTGCAGGTATCGCAAAGGTGGGCGCTCGTGTTTTCTACGAAGTAGAAGATCCACAATCTCGCCAAGCACCAACAGTAAAGTTTTAATTCTGAATGGCTGAGGTTTCCTTTAGAGGCATGCAAGCGGCAAATCGCCGCAAAACATATTTACTTCTCGGAGGTATGGGCGCTCTTGTATGGCTCGTTGTTTATGCCGCCTTGACGTACTTCGGCACCAGCACAGTGGGAATTGTTCCTATCGCTGTTGGCATTGCGTTGATATCTGTTTGGGGTTCGTATTACGCCTCAGATTCAATCGTTTTGCGGATGACAGGTGCCAAACTCTTGGAAGAGAGCGATAATCCAAACCTTTTCAATGTAATTCATGAAGTCGTCATTGCTAGTGGATTGCCAATGCCAAAGGTCGCGATCGTGACCGATAGCGCGCCTAATGCATTCGCAACAGGTCGAGATCCAGAGCACGCTGTAATTGCTTTCACCACCGGCATTTTGGATGCAATGGATCGTGATCAACTACAAGGCGTTGTCGCACACGAGATGTCGCACGTAGCCAATAGAGATACTTTGGTTTCGGCTGTAGCAGCAACTACCGCCGGCGCCATCGCACTTTTGAGCGACATGTTGACTCGCATGATGTGGTTTAGTGGTGGACGCCGTGATGATCGAGAAAATGGCGGCAATCCAGTAGCACTTGTAATCTCACTGATTGTTTTGATACTCGCACCCATTGCCGCGATGATGTTGAAATCTGCGGTCTCACGTCGGCGTGAAGCGTTGGCCGATGCAACCGCCGTTGCATTCACAAGAAATCCTGCAGGACTTAGATCGGCTCTAGAAGTTTTGGCTGCAGATTCAACTGTGGTTCATCAACGATCCACCGCTGTTGCACATATTTGGATTGAATCACCCCTAGATGGAAAATCGGTTTCGCGTTTATTTGCTACACATCCACCCATTGAAGAGCGCATTGCTGCACTTCGTGCGATGGAAAGTTTGGGGCCTGCTCAGTAATTCTTGAATGAATTAAGCAGTGATAGGGAAGAAGAGCGTAAATGTTGCGCCTTCACCCAGTTTGGATGTCACACTCACACGCCCACCATGAGCACGCATCACTGCATCAACAATGGAAAGCCCTAATCCGCTTCCTTCATCACTCGTACGAGAGCGCGAAACGTCGGCGCGGAAGAAGCGCTCGAAGATCTTTTCTTGATCTTGCTCACTGAGTCCTGGACCTTGATCCTGAACGGAAACTGTTACACCTTCATCTGATTGAGAAACTCTTACGACAATGTTTGTTCCTTGTGGGGTGTGTGTACGAGCGTTAGCAAGTAAATTGGCAACCACTTGATGAATACGATGGTTGTCACCCAACACATAGAGATCTTCCTCTGGAACTTCCACAGTGACAGGATGATGTGGACCGGCAGCGCGTGCGGATTCGACAGCTTCTTTTACGACAGAACTCAAATTTACCGGAACATTTTCAACATCGCGCGCTTGATCAAGGCGAGCAAGCAATAACAAATCTTCAACTAAAGAGCCCATACGGAGTGATTCTTTTTCAATGCGCCCAAGTAACTCACTTGTTTGGGCTTCACCTTTGACGGCGCCCTGACGATGTAATTCTGCAAATCCACGAATCGCTGTAAGTGGCGTCCGAAGTTCATGACTCGCATCGGCAACGAAACGGCGTAATCTATTTTCGCTCGCTGTACGGGCTTCGAATGATTCCTCAATACGTGCCAACATTTGATTGAGTGAGCCAACGAGTCTGCCAACTTCGGTATCGGGTTGGGCTTCAGGCAAGCGTGCCGAGAGATTTCCAGAAGCAATAGATTCGGCAGTTGTTTCCACTTCTTCAAGTGGCTTCAACCCAATATTGATAACTTTTCCAGAAGCTAGCGCAATGAGTAACAGGGCTACAAGGCCAATAATAATAAAGAAGAATTGAAGTTGATGAACCGTTTGATCAATATTTTCCAGTGATTGGGCAACAACAACACTGCCGATTGCAGAAGGCAGGACGCGTGCAAGAACCCTAAAGTCATGTCCAGGTGCGCTAATTGTGAATGGTACATTTTTATGGAGCAAAACGTTTGCGGGAGTCATGCCTTGTATGTAATTGCCAATTGCTTGGGTATTGAGATCTCCACCGACAACACCTAAAACATTTCCCTTGGCACCTAAAAGCGTCACAGACATTGTTGTTGGAACAGCTCGCAACGGACGAAGCGTTGAAGCCCCGGGAGTTGCTATTGATTTCGGCCGCATTGGCATTGCATCATCAGATTCAGAAGATGCCACCATCGTGTTGTCATCTTGAGCGATACCTGCACGATCAAGGCGTAGAGCAGTGCCACCGGCAACACTGGATAAAGATGTATCCATCTGAGTTATTAAGAAGGATCGGAGCGCACTACCTGCTGCAACATCAGATACCGCAAAACCTAAACCGGAAAGCACGACTACACCGACGATGAGTCGATTTCGCAAGCTCCACATACTTAGTGGGCGCGAGACGTTGCGAAGTGGGGATGGCATAGTGAGTAAAGGTTAGCGCGAATGCACTACTTTTTAGGTGGCATCCGCAGTCGATAACCAACTCCGCGCACTGTATGAATAAGTGGCGGATCAAATGAGTCAATCTTCTTGCGCAAGTAGGAAATGTACGTCTCAACAATTCCCGCATCTCCGCGGAAATCGTATTGCCATACATGATCCAAGATCTGCGCCTTAGAGACAACGCGATCAGCGTTGATTAAGAGATAGCGCAGAAGTAAGAATTCTGTAGGAGAGAGATCAATCAATTGTCCCGCGCGATAAACCTCATGAGTTGCTTCATCGAGTTCGAGATCGGCAAAACGGATCTTCTCATCATCGGGCAAGATTTCAACCGCGCCTGTACGACGCAAGAGCGCACGAAGTCGTGCAACCAACTCTTCTAGACTAAAAGGCTTTGTCATGTAGTCATCGCCACCGATTGTTAAACCAGCAACTTTGTCTTCCATGCCATCTTTAGCTGTAAGAAAGAGAACGCCAACATTGTGACCTTCTGTGCGAAGTTGTCGGCAGACTTCAAAACCATCAAGGTCGGGCAACATCACATCAAGAACCATTGCATGTGGATGAAATTCCTCTGCCACTTGCAACGCCTGCGCACCATTGGCCGCAGTTCGCACATCAAAGCCAACAAATCGAAGGCTTGTAGAAATCAGATCGCTGATGCTGGCTTCATCATCAACCACCAAAATCCTGTGGGTCGTTACTTCCTTGATATCGCTCACTGCTTCACGCTCTCTGAGAGTCGTCATGGTCATCACCTCTTGTATGCAGGAAACACCTGCAACCTGGGCGTTACCTGAGAATAGACCCTAAAGCGTCTAGGGATTTAGACCGTTCAAGCCTGGGTTGGCTTTACCGATCGAAGGAGGGCTTGGGCGACATCCAGGACTTCGACCTCGGACTCTCGGGCGCTGACTCCATCAGAGACCATTACCCGGCAGAAAGGACAGGCAACGGCAATCTCTTGCGCGCCGGTGGCCAAAGCTTCATCGACGCGATTGAGGTTGATGCGCGTGCCGATGGTCTCCTCCATCCACATACGCCCACCGCCTGCACCGCAACAAAATGAGCGCTCTTGGTTGCGTGGCATTTCGGTGATCTCAACGCCGGTTGCACCGAGGAGTTCGCGAGGTGGTTCATAAACTTTGTTGTGACGGCCCAAGTAACAAGGGTCGTGATAGGTCAAAGATTTTTCACTCTTATTTACCGGAATAAGTTTACCTTCTCGAACTAATTGATTAAGAAGTTGCGTGTGGTGAACAACCTGGAGCTCATAACCACTTTGTGCGTAGTCGCGACCAATCGTTGTAAAGCAATGCGGGCAGGTAACAACGATTTTCTTTGTTCCCTTGTCGGTGCGCGATGCAAACACTTCCTGGAAGGTTTCGATATTTTCTTTTGCAAGAATTTGATAAAGGAATTCATTGCCCGCACGACGTGCAGGATCTCCAGTGCAGTTTTCCTTCTTGCCAAGGACTGCGAAAGTTACGCCAGACATATACAGCAATTCTGCAACTGCCTTTGTAGTTTTCTTTGCGCGATCCTCGTAGGCACCTGCGCAGCCGACCCAGAATAGATATTCGACATCTTCAGGAAGTTCGCCTTCAATTTTACGGATGGGGAAATCACACTCAGCAATCCACCCATCACGGTCTGCGCGATTAGCACCCCATGGATTTCCGGCATTTTCTAGATTACGGAAAGTTCCACCGAGTTCGGATGGAAATTCTGATTCAACAAGAACTTGGAAACGTCGCATGTTGACGATGTGATCCACGTGTTCGATATCTACGGGGCATTCATTAACGCAGGCGCCACAAGTGGTACATGACCAGAGAACATCAAGGGCAATCGGTGCATTTTCGCCCACCATTGCTTCATTTTCAACGACTTTAGCCATTGCGTGGTCACGCATCGCCATGATGAGAAGTTTGGGAGATAAGGGTTTTTCTGTATGCCAGGCAGGACATTGGGACTGACAGCGGCCGCACTCTGTGCAGCTAGTCATATCCAGCAAACCCTTCCAGGAAATATCCGCGCGAGTTCCGAGTCCAAATACTTCATCATCTGCGGGATCTTCAAAGTCAATTACTTTTCCGTGAGACAACATTTCGGGAAGTTCGCCGAGGGAAGGTGTGCCATCACTGTGACGCTTGTAGTACACATTAAAGAATGCAAGGAAGCGGTGCCATGCAACTCCCATATTGAGATTGAGTGCAATAACAATGAACCACGTCATTGAGACAACAATCTTTATAGCGGCAACAATTTGAATCCACTGCGTAATGGTTGCGAGTGAAAGTTGTTTAAAGAGAACAACGATGCGCCATGAGAATGTGTAATGCCAACTCCAGAATGAATCGGATGAAAGGGCGCCTTCGAGTCCACGTAGCGCCATAACGCAAAAGACAATTGCCAAGATTGTGGCCTCAACGTAGTAAGCCTTGAGCGATCCTGATCCATAGAAACGCGATGCCTTACCTTTTCGGAAGAGGCGAGTGAATTGGCGAATACCAATCAGTGTGACGATTCCAATTCCGGTAAAGACGGCAATGAGTTCGGTGATGTATTCATACGGAATGAAATGGCCGATGAGTGGCAATGAGAAATACGGATCCATAACTTGTCCGTATGCCGTGAGTAAAGTTCCAAAGAGGGTAACGAATCCGACCATGACAACCCAGTGAGCAATTCCCGTACCGGTGAAATTGAGCATCTTGGTATGGCCAAGAATTTCGCCAAGCATGTGGGCAAGGCGAGAACGGCGGTTGCCGCTGCGAGTTGGGTCGGGTTGCCCCGCCTTGTAGATGGCGATCAACTTTCGGGCTGCGATGACCACTAGGACCAGAGCCACAATCGTGATGCCGTAGGAAATGACAGGGAGCGCGATATTTAACCAATAAGCCATGAGGAGAGGTTAGTAGCGGAATCGCAAAGAGGGCGGGAATAAACCTGCCCCGCGCCCTGTTCCCTTGATAACAACCTTGAGTCACTCCGACTCAATCTTTTGACAAAGTGCGGCGCAAGGTTGAAAATAGATGCAGTGGCCCGAAAAGGGCCAGAAAAGGAGCAATACAAATGGCTAGAGCAGTTGGAATCGACTTAGGAACCACTAATAGCTGCGTGTCAGTCCTCGAAGGTGGCGAGCCTACGGTTATCGCCAACTCTGAAGGTGCACGCACAACCCCCTCGATCGTGGCCTTTGCCAAAAACGGCGAAGTCCTTGTAGGCGAGGTGGCCAAGCGCCAATCCGTCACAAACGTCGAGCGCACTATTCGCTCGGTCAAGCGACACATGGGCACCTCTTGGAACGTTGATATCGATGGCAAGAAGTACACCCCACAAGAAATTAGCGCACGTGTTTTGCAGAAGTTGAAGCGCGATGCCGAGGCATATCTTGGCGAAGTTGTGACAGATGCGGTTATTACCGTTCCTGCATATTTCAATGACGCACAACGTCAAGCAACAAAAGAAGCAGGCGAAATTGCCGGCCTCAATGTGCTTCGCATCATCAACGAGCCAACAGCAGCAGCGCTCGCATACGGTCTTGATAAGGCCGACAAAGAGCAAACAATTCTCGTCTTCGACTTAGGTGGTGGAACATTTGACGTTTCACTTCTTGAAATCGGCGATGGTGTTGTTGAAGTAAAAGCAACCAATGGAGATAACCACCTTGGTGGAGATGACTGGGATCAATCACTTGTTGATTTCCTGGTTAAAACATTTGGTTCAAAGAACGGAATCGATTTAACAAAAGACAAGATGGCTATGCAACGTATTCGTGAAGCTGCAGAGAAGGCAAAGATTGAACTCTCCTCTTCACAGCAAGCATCAATCAACTTGCCATACATCACTGTAGATTCTGAAAAGAATCCATTGTTCATGGATGAAACAATTACACGCGCGCAATTCCCGTCACTGACTGCTGATTTGCTCGAGCGTTGCAAGAAGCCATTCC
>CAIYRR010000067.1 GCA_903928745.1 uncultured Actinomycetes bacterium
GACCCCGAAGACAGTTTTCGCATGTTCTACATGAATCAACGAATACGCCAACTCCAATGCGATCGCCCACAGCGAATTTAGTAACGGCCGGTCCAATTTCGCGGACAAAACCTACGATTTCGTGTCCTGGGACCATGGGAAATAGTGCAGGGCCCCATTCTTCGCGAGCTTGATGAATATCTGAGTGGCAGATTCCGGCGTAGGTGATGTCGAGTGCGACGTCGCCTGGGCGTAAATCGCGACGATCAAATTCCCATGGCACCAATGGAGCGCTGGCATGGTGAACGGCGAGAGCGCGTGTTTTCATGGGAATGCCCTTCGTTAAGAAATAGATTAAGAGTTGAAGGGTAGTGGGTCATACGAGGAATGCGCAGCGCGAGATGCGCGAGCAGTAACGCGACGCATGTGATGGCGCCTGCAGAGCACTTCATAGGAAATCTCTTGTCCCGGTGCAACATCGCCTACAACTACTTGTTCGCCCTCGGTAATCATGACGCCGCCAGCAGTACGTGCATTGTGGGTTGCACGATTGCCACACCAACACAGGGCTTCAACTTGAAGAGTATTCACACGATCTGCGAGTTCTACGAGACGTGCAGATCCAGGAAAGAGTGATGTTCGAAAGTCCGTCAAAATGCCAAAAGCAAAAACGTCAATACCGAGACCATCGACGATTTTAGCTAACTGTTCAATTTGTTCTGGTTCATAAAATTGCGCCTCGTCACAAATTACATAGTCGATTCGCTCTCCCACTGAAAGCTGATCGACAACGAAACGATGAAGATCAAGTGAGGGGTCGACTTCTAGTGCTTCACGTTGCAGGCCTAGTCGGGATGAGATCAATCCACTACCGGCGCGATCTTTGCTTGTGAAAATTACGCCAGTACGTCCTCTGCTTTGGTGATTGTGAGCCGTCTGCAATGCCAGAGTGGATTTACCGCTATCCATAGTTCCGCAGTAATAAATTAATTCGGCCACGGGTCAATCCTGCCAGGTCAGAGCGGAAAATGTGAATCAAGCAACGGTTCACACCTGAAATAGTGAGTAAATTGGTAAATCTGGGAAATCTCGCAAAATTCGCGAACGACCTTCGAGCGCTGCGATCTCCATAACAACTGCCCCGGCAACTAAAGAACCACCTAAGCGAGCAATCAATTTCGACGCAGCTACGACTGTTCCGCCTGTTGCCAAGACATCATCGACAAGCAGAACTCGATCCCCAGATGTGATTGCATCCTGATGGATTTGAAGCACATCACTGCCGTATTCAAGTCCGTAGGACTCTTCAATAGTTTGATGGGGGAGTTTGCCTGCTTTTCGAATCGGTACAAAGCCTAAACCGAGTGAATGTGCCAACGCGGAGGCGAAGATGAATCCTCGTGCTTCAATTCCAGCGATGATGTTGGAATCTTCAGCAAAAGGTTTCAATGCAGTAACCACTTGATTAAAGCCTTCGGCATCGGCAAGTAACGGGGTGAGGTCCTGAAATCTGATACCAGGAATCGGGTAATCAGATATCTCACGTATCAGCGAACGTGCATGAAGAAGGCTCATTATTTGATATTACGGTATCGGCGGAAAATGAATGCGATTCCCAGGGCTAAAACAACTGCCAGAGGCAAGAAAATGTTCGGCCAAGTTCGCCCGCTTTTTTCTGTCACCCGATCGGGCGAAGCTGTGGGTGCAGAGGATTGACCGAGATAGAAATTGAATCGTCCTTCAACGGGATGACCATCTTCTGAAACCACGCGGTAGGTAACTTCGTAAGTACCCAATATTTTGGAATCAGAAATTGGTGCCGATAGAGAATATTCCGAGACGGTGAAGGGGCCAGAGACGATATTTTTGCGTGAAGGATCTAAAACTACGATTCCTGTACCGATATCCATGAGCTTGGTCGCAAAAGTTATCTCGACTGTTTTAGGAAGCGACATCACGTGACTGTTTCGCTCCGGCGCTGTCGATGCTTCGCTTGTATGCGCAGAAGCTGAGGTAACGCTCAGAATGCACAGCAGTAGTTGTAGAAAGGCTATTCGGCGAATCACGTGAAAAGCGTTTCGCCTATGTAACTGTTCTCCGTGCATCCGGGCAGAATTAAATAGGTGGAAGATCCAATCGCTGTGATCCATTTATTGAGTGAATCACTTTGCGCAAGTCTGCCCTGTATAGGTAAATATGATGTAACGGGATTGCTTGTGAAGGCCGCAAAGATCAGCCCCAGATCACGTTTGCCATCAACAATGCCATTGTCGTAGTTGTAGGGCCTTCGATAAATACGTTCGGAAAGAGAGGCTCCGTGAGCTAACCGAATATGCGCATTTGCTGAGATCAAAGGAAGCCCCAAGGTGTCAGTTGCTTCAAAGTTCACCGGTTCGTTCTCGACTTTATTACCCAAAGCGGCACCGTTATCCAGGCGTCGACCAATAACCATCTCTTGTGCACTGCGATCGAGAATCTCCCACTTATCCATAAGCATCTGTATTCGTCGAAGGATCAGAATCGTTCCGTCTTTAGCCCATTGCGGTCCTTCGTTAATCCACACCAAAGAGTTAAAGATTGGATTTCCAGGAAGAGGGTTATCCGACCCCTCCACTTGTCCCATCAAGTTACGGACCGAAGTAGTTCCGGAAAACGCTGGCTTATCCGAACGTGCTCCCGTTTGAATCCACCGCACTTGTGCCAAAGTGGAAAGATCTTTCGCAATCATTCCTACAGCGTGAGAAAGAGTTAAGGAGTCATCACAGCAAAATTGGATGATGAAATCGCTGCCACTCCATTTAGGGTCAAGTTGGTCGTTGGGAAATGCAGGAATTTCATTGAAGAATTCGGGTTTTGAAGGCAACCGGGGCACTCTTGTGAATAAGGATGGGCCAACTCCCAATGTCATGGTGAGATTCGCAGGATTCACGGCAAGTTCGGGTGCGCCATCGGCCAGTGCAGGTTTGCCCTGCGTCAACCTAGCTGCGTCATCGGTGAATAATCGAAGGACGCTCTGCAAATTAGCTTTCGTAGGATCTATCAAATCAAAGGCCACGAAATTTGAGATTAATCCGGGGGTATTTTCAATTCCAGATTGATGAACCCCGTAGAAGCCGATCTTTGCTACTTCAGTCATGCTCTGTACAGCGGAGGATTTCTTACCAAAGTAGCCAATGCTTGCCCCAGCAACACCCGCCGCTCCGCTTCCAACCAGAAGGGAGCGACGAGATATTCCTGAATGATCAGACATGGATCTATGGTTTCATCGCAGTGGTATTGGAGGTGTCGTAGGTTTCATTTCCACCTGCGAAAACTTTTCCGATAACTCGAACAGTTGCCTGCCCACCAGTTGATGTGGTCAAAGTCAGATAGAGATAATCTCCAGCCTTAATTGGCTTAGTAATCCCCATCAGCATTAAATGATTTCCACCAGGTTTAAGTTCCAAAGTTTTACCAGCAGGAATGGTGAAACCATCCATCTTCATCTGCATGACCATTGCGCCGTTCTTCATAACCATCTCATGGGTTTGTACCGCTGCCGCTCGAGCAGATGCAACACCAACAATCGTGACGGCGTTTTTGGTGTTATTTTTCACAATACCGAAAGCACCGGACATACCCGTAGTGGCGAGTTTGACCCAACCATCAGTCAAGGTAATTGCGACCTTTGAGACCGGTAGTCCTGTGCTCCAAGTAAGAACGCCGGCCTTGGATTGACATAGATACGTTAATTTCGCGACCGTCACAGTCATTCCCGGCATGGAACATTTAGCTCCAGGCATCGCAGTCATATCCGCTGCCACTGGAACGAGATTGAAGCCACAGAGCAGGCAGGTCAGAGCCAGAGTTGCAAAGAGTTTGGATCGCATTGGTACCCCCAATTAAATAGGTGAGACATCTTTTAGGGATTTTACTCTAGAGTAAAAATTCAACCTAGGAGATTCAAGGGAGTGGCACTCTTGAAAAGAGTGATTGTGAGAACAAACTATGTGTCCGAACGGGGACTTGAACCCCGAAGCCCTTGCGGGCACTAGCACCTCAAGCTAGCGCGTCTGCCAAATTCCGCCACCCGGACGAGTGAAAGGCAACGATAGCAATGACGGGCGCAAGTAACAAAAGAGGGTGGCAAAAGCGAGGAAAAGTGCTGCCATGGATGCGAGAATGAGGAAATGACAACGAACCAGACCGACCGCGAGTCATTAGAAACTGATGCCATCACTCTTTGCCAAGAAATGATCCGCATACCCAGCGTTAACCATGGCGATGGTAAAGGCGACGAGAAAGCGATGGCTGATTATGTTGTTGGTAAATTGGCAGAGGTTGGCATAAAGGCAACTGTTTATGAATCCGCGCCAGGGCGTTGCAATGTTGTTGCTCGAATCCTTGGTGTTGATGAAAGTCGCTCTGGTCTGGTCGTCCATGGACACCTCGATGTCGTTCCCGCCAATGCTGATGATTGGTCAGTTGACCCATTCGGTGGAGAAATTCGCGACGGCATGATCTGGGGCAGAGGAGCCCTGGATATGAAGAATATGGATGCCATGATGCTTGCCGTTGTTCGCAAATGGGCACGATCTGGTTATAAGCCACCACGCACAATTGTTTTAGTTTTCTTCGCAGATGAAGAGGCCGGAAGCCTGTACGGATCTCGTTGGATGGTGAAAGAGCACCCTGAAGTATTCACCGGGTGCAATGAAGCAATTTCTGAAGTGGGTGGCTTTTCAGTAACGGTTGGAGCGGGAACGCGGTTGTATTTTGTTGAAGCTGCGCAAAAAGGTATTCATTGGATGAAACTCACGGCTAACGGTCGAGCAGGACACGGCTCCATGGTTAATAACGAGAACGCGATCACGGCCCTTTCTCATGCAGTAGCAAAAATCGGGTCGCATGAGTGGCCACAGCGATATACCAAAACTGTTCAAATACTTTTTGAAAAGATGGCTGCAGTTACCGGAAAAACTTATGATCCAAGTGACCTGAGACCGTTACTGAAAGAATTTGGTACTACTGTCCGAATGATCGGTGCGACTTTGCAAAACACAGCGAATCCGACTCTCTTAGAGGCTGGTTATAAAGCCAATGTCATCCCTCAAACGGCCTCGGCCATTATTGATGGTCGCTTCTTGCCTGGGTATGAAGACGAACTGAATGCGACGATTCGCGAATTAGTCGGACCAGATATTGATATCGAAACCGTTACTCGTGACATCGCACTCGAAGTAGATTTCCAAGGAGAACTCGTAGAGGCCATGTGCGCTGCGATTCTTACTGAAGATCCAGAGGGCGTTCCTGTTCCCTACATGATGAGTGGCGGAACCGATAACAAAGCACTTTCAGATCTTGGAATTGTTGGATTTGGTTTCTCGCCATTGAAATTGCCTGCCAATTTAGATTTTGCGTCCTTATTCCATGGTGTAGATGAACGCGTTCCTGTCGATGGATTGAAATTCGGAGTACATGTTCTGGAGAACTTCTTACAAAACTCTTAAGGGGCAGATATTTCGTTAAGAACATCGCGAACGATGTCGGGTAATGAAATCTCTTCAGATTTGAGTATCCCTCTGAGTTGAGCTCCTGTTCGGGCGCCAACGATTGCACTGGTAACTCCGGGTGCATCACGCACCCATGCAAGTGCGACTTCCAGTGGGGAAAAACCAAGTCCCTCAGCCGCTACACAAACGGCATCAACAATCCTGTTACTTCCCTCATCGAGGTAAGGATTAACAAAGGCCGCAAAATGAGAACTCGCTCCACGAGAGTCACTCGGAGTTCCTTGTCGATACTTTCCCGTCAAAACTCCACGGCCCAACGGTGACCACGCAAGAATTCCTACGCCAAGTTGGTCGGCACATGGAAGTACCTCAGATTCGATCTCGCGATTGAGTAGTGAATACTCACTTTGAATACTTGTAATGGGAGCTTTGCTTGGGAAATCTTCCTGGCGAGTAATAGCTCGTGCACTTTGCCAACCCGAATAATTGGAAATTCCAACGTAGCGCGCCTTGCCGCTGGAGTACGCGTAATCGAGAGCGGAGAGAGTGTCATCGAGGGGATTTTCCTCATCCCAAGTATGGATCTGCCAAAGATCAACAAAATCGCTACCAAGCCTGGATAAAGATTTGTCGAGTTCGCTAATGAGGGAGTGCCTTGAAGTGTTTACAACTCTCTGCCCCGTAGCAAAACTGATACCGGCTTTGGTCGCAATCACTACGTCATCTCTGCGAAATAGCGCACCGATCAGACCACCGATCACGCGTTCGGAATCACCATCACCATAGACGGCCGCAGTATCTAAGAAATTTCCTCCCGCATCCAAGAAAGCACGGCACTGATCGGCAGCTTCATGCTCATCTGTATCTCGCCCCCACGTCATGGTTCCAAGACCCAGTCGCGAAAGGGAAAGCCCGCTGTTGCCTGCGCGACGAATTTCCATATAGCGAGACTAGCAAGGCGAGGGTCAAAAAAGACCGATAACCTTCTCGGCATGAGAAAGAAATGTCGGGTTCAACCATGACTCTTGTGGTGCTTATCCGACATGCACATTCGAGTGCCAATGCATCAGGTGTACTTTCCGGACGAACCGAAGGGGTCCATCTGAGTCCCAAAGGTCTCGTGCAATCTAAAGAATTGTCTAAACGGCTGGGGGATATTGGAGTTAAGACCCTTCGCGTGAGCCCAATGATTCGTTGTTTGGAAACCATTAAACCGTGGAGCACGAAGTTTGGTATCGAGCCATCTGTCGATGAGGGCCTGATTGAAATGGATTACGGTCGCTGGACCGGGAAGAAATTGCGCACACTTTCCAAGGATCCTCTATGGAAAAAGGTTCAAAGCAAACCTTCGCAAGTAACTTTTCCAGATGGCGAAGCCATGCGTGCGATGCAAAGACGAGCCATGAAGAGCGTTGGTGAAGCTGCGGCGCTAAAGGGGAAAGGTGCAGTAATCCTGGTTTCTCATGGTGATGTGATCAAGGCGATTATCGCCTCAACATTAGGTTTGCACTTAGATCAATTTCAAAAGATCGTGATTGATCCAGCCTCAATTTCAATCATTAACTTTTCCGAAAATTCATCTCAGTTATTGATGATGAATAACACTTCCCTCAAAGTCGCAGATATTCTTGGCGCCACATCACACAAGCGTTTATTAGTGGGCGGCGGCTCAGGTTCTGTCGTCAAAGAAGGTAAGAAATAGATGGCTAGAAATATTTTCCTCTTTGATCCTGTGGAAAGGTTCGTCGCAGGCACCGTTGGGCAACCAGGCGATAGAACTTTCTTTCTGCAAGCACGAACTGGTTCGCGAATCACCTCAATCGTCGTAGAGAAGGCACAGGTTTATGTCATCGCCGAAAGAATGGGTCTTCTGCTTCGTGAGTTGAGAAGAAGTAATCCTGCACTCCGAATTACTTCCAACCAAACTTCAGATGACTTGCCTCTGGAGCAACCGATTCTTGAAGAATTTCGCGCAGGTGTTATGGGATTGACGTGGTTGAGCGATCGAGAATTGGTCTCCATTGAACTGCAAGCGTTGCCAGAGACCGGCGAAGAAACCGAAGAACTCTTTTCAGATGACGATGACAACGCACCCGACCTGTTACGAGTGATTCTTACTCTGCCTCAGGCGGATGCCTTTGCAAAACGGTGTTTGGCGGTTGTAAATGCCGGTCGACTTCCATGTCCATTTTGTGGTTTGCCACTAGATCCAAATGGGCACGTATGCCCGAGGGCCAATGGATATCGTAGATAACTCCACGCGCCAAGAGATTTTACGTACTGGAGAGATTCAGGTTACTGGTCGATTGGTCGATGCCTCCAACGCAACACTTTTCGCTCTTGCGATTTCGGGCGAAGATCAAGTCGCCTGCATCTATAAACCAATTGCGGGGGAGAGACCATTGTGGGATTTTCCCGATGGAACACTTGCCGCCCGTGAATATGCCTCCTATCTCATAAGCGAAGTGGGTGGGTTTCACGTTGTTCCTTTTACGGTGATGCGCGATGGTCCTTTCGGCGTTGGCATGATTCAGGAATGGATTGATCTGGATGAGTCAATCGATCTCATGGAATTCTTTGCATTGGATCACCCACGCTTGCGCGTTATGGCTCTATTCGATGCGGTAATCAACAACACCGACCGCAAGATCGGTCATTTACTTCCTAGGAATTCCGAGGATGTTTTGGGCTGTGACCACGGCGTGACATTTCATGTCGAAGATAAACTCCGCACAGTCTTGTGGCAATGGTCTGATCTTCCACTCACACAGGAGGAGATCGAGATGTTGAAATCTCTCAAGGCAAAGATTGATGGCGAGTTATTTCTTGATTTGAAAGAATTACTAACCCAGGATGAGATTGAATCCCTACGTATGAGAATAGAACGTCTCCTCGCCACAGGAACCTTTCCGACTCCTTCGAATGAATGGCCACCTGTTCCATGGCCCGCCTTCTAGTTGCTTTAGG
This sequence comes from uncultured Actinomycetes bacterium, assembly GCA_903928745.1. GTDB lineage: Bacteria > Actinomycetota > Actinomycetes > Nanopelagicales > Nanopelagicaceae > QYPT01. Next base: position 8,439 of record CAIYRR010000067.1, read on the forward strand.
ATATTGACATGAATTCATGGTCTGCGATTTCCCTACCTCCCATAGATTCAAAATTTGAGTTTCCTGCTCTGCGCCTTTTCAATAGCGCTACCCAGTCGATCACGCAGATGCCCATGAAAGATCAATACTCTATGTATGTCTGCGGCATTACACCCTATGACGCCACCCATTTAGGTCATGCAGCTACCTATTTAACATTCGATTTAGTTAATAGGTATTTGTCCGCCATGGGCAAGAAAGTGAATTTTGTAGAAAACATTACGGATATTGATGATCCCCTCCTCGAGAGAGCAATCCGCGATGGTGTCGACTGGGAAGATTTAGCCCATTCACAAATAGAACTTTTTCGAGGCGATATGTCTGATCTTCATATCATTCCGCCTCAAAGCTATATCGGCGCAATTGAAGCAATTCCTCTGATCGTTGAGTCAATTATTCAATTGCAAGAATCCAACACCGTGTATTCAGTGGACGGTGATTTATATTTTCAAGTGGATGCAGATGAAAAATTCGGATCACGTTCAAATCTATCTCGTGAAGAGATGCTGACTATTTTTGCTGAGCGCGGAGGAGACCCCACTCGTGTGGGAAAGAAAGATCCATTAGATGCTCTGGTCTGGCTTCTCAATCGCCCAGGTGAACCTAGTTGGCCTTCGCCTTTTGGCGCCGGTCGTCCTGGATGGCACATCGAATGTTGCGCGATTGCAATGTCCTACCTACCAATTGACTCGCACTCGGAATTTATGATCGACATTCAAGGCGGGGGAAGTGATTTGCAATTCCCGCATCACGAAATGGGTGCTGCCCAATCTCGTATTCTTGGTAAAAAAGATTACGCGCGGATATACATGTATGCGGGCATGATCGGACTCGATGGCGAGAAGATGAGCAAAAGCAAAGGAAATCTAGTACTCGTTTCCAAACTCATTAATCAAGGTCATGACCCCATGGCAATTCGAGTCGCCTTGCTCTCTGGGAAATATTCCGAGGATCGCATGTGGCACGACTCCCTGCTCACCGAAGCAACCGAATTCATAAACCGTCTACGTTTGTTGTTGTCGCGACCTGAGGTGGCAGAGACCGATTGGGTTATCCGAGAGATGATTGAAGCTTTGAGCGATGATCTAGATACGCCTCGTGTTTTTCGCGCGTTGACTTTGTGGTGTAAAAATACTGAAGATTTGCAAAGCGCCGAACAATTTGGTTCTGCTGGCGAACTCGCTCGAGCAATCGATCTTCTCTTAGGCGTTGCTCTTTAACTACTCTTCACTTTGACGGCGCAAATATCTTTCAAATTCGCGAGCAATCGAATCCCCAGTAGCCTCAGGTAGCTCTGCTTCATCTTTTGATTCTTCCAAGGCGCGTACATAGTCAGCGATGTCGGAATCTTCCTTCGTTAATTCATCGACACTTGCTTGCCAATTTGTAGATTCTTCTTGGAGATTGCCAAGCGGAATCGCTATCTCTAAGGAATCTTCAAGAGAATTAATAAGTGCCAGGGTTGCTTTTGGTGAAGGGGATGCCGATGCGTAATGAGGGATAGGCGCCCACAAAGAGATCGCGTCTATGCCGCGTTTCATTGCAGAATCTTGCAGAACACCGAGAATGCCTGTTGGGCCTTCATAGCGACTGACCTCGACGTTGAGTCTGCGGGAGATCTCTTGGTTTGCACCTGTCGTACTTATATTGATCGGTCTTGAGTGAGGTGTATCTGCCAGAAGGCCACCTAATGTGACAAAGAGTGAAACATCTAAATCATCTGCCAAGTCCAATAGTTCAGAGGCGAATGACTTCCAGCGCATAGAAGGTTCAATTCCAGCAACGACAACTAAATCAAAAGGCAGGTGAGGAGTAGGTACTCCGAAAATCTTAGTTGTGGGCCACGTGAGTTGACGATTGGCGCTGTCATCCAAAGAAACCATCGGGCGATTGACTTGATAATCATAGAAATCTTCGGAATCCATCTCGGCAATTAGTGTGTGAGGCCAGATGTTGAGGAGATGTGAAATGGCATTAGTTGCGGACTCTCCAGCATCATTCCATCCTGCGAAGGCGCAAATCATTCGCGGGTTGCGTAGCGCGGGAATGTGCAATATCTCCATCCGCTCACTTTACGGTAACCTCATGCCAGTGACGACATCCCATTCTGGACCCCACCGCTCTTTACGCGAAGCCCTGGCCTTGGGCACGGTCGTAGCCGATGGCGCCATGGGAACCATGCTTCAAAACGCCAATCCAACTCTTGAAGATTTCCAAGGGCACGAAGGCTGCAATGAAATCCTCAATGTCTCCAGGCCAGAGTTAGTCAGATCTGTCCATGAAGAGTATTTAGCTGTTGGTGTTGATGCGATTGAAACGAATACCTTTGGAGCGAACTGGGCCAACCTCGCAGAATATGGAATTGAAGATCGCATATACGAACTTGCTCATGCAGGAGCGAAACTTGCTCGGGAGAGCGCCGATAAATTCAGCACCTTTGAAAAAGCCAGATATGTACTGGGCTCACTTGGACCTGGAACCAAGTTGCCATCGCTGGGTCACACCACATATCAAAATCTGCGAGATGCGTATTACTTAGCTTCTAAAGGATTAACCGATGGCGGAGTCGATGGAATTCTTATCGAAACAAGTCAAGACTTATTACAGGCCAAATCGGCTATCAATGGCGCACGCCAAGCTATTGCCGAATCCGAACGTGATGTAGTTCTTATCGCTCAAGTGACCGTTGAAACGACGGGAACAATGTTGTTAGGTTCCGAAATTGGAGCCGCCCTGAATGCGTTGGAGCCCCTTGGCATTGATTTAATCGGACTTAATTGCGCGACCGGTCCTGCCGAGATGTCAGAACATTTGCGCTATCTCAGTCAATCTGCGCGCGTGGGAATTTCGGTGATGCCAAACGCAGGTTTACCGGTCCTGGGTCCAAATGGCGCAACTTATCCATTGGCGCCGATCGAACTTGGAAAAGCGCTGAAGAATTTTGTAACCGAATACGGTGTAAATCTCGTTGGCGGTTGCTGTGGCACAACGCCTGAACATTTGCGAGAAGTTGTGATTGCCCTTGAAGGCGTCGCGCCGAAAGAACGTAAACCAGTGTTCACATCAGGTGCCTCATCGATATATCAGTTTGTACCATTTCGCCAAGATCTTACTTATCTTGCTATTGGAGAACGTACGAATGCCAACGGATCACGCGCATTCAGAGATGCTCTTATTGCCGAAGATTGGCAAACATGTGTAGAGATAGCTCGAGATCAGATTCGAGATGGCGCTCATATGCTCGATCTATCCGTTGACTATGTAGGTCGTGATGGCGTGAAAGATATGACCGAACTTGCAAGTCGCTTTGCCACCGCTTCGACTTTGCCCATTGTTTTGGACTCAACAGAACCGCAGGTACTCAAAGCGGGGCTCGAGTTACTGGGCGGTCGCAGCATTATCAATTCAGTGAATTACGAAGATGGAGATGGCCCTAAATCTCGATTTGCTCGAATTATGCCGCTGGTCCAAGAACATGGCGCAGCAGTTGTGGCTCTCACCATCGATGAAGAAGGCCAGGCCAGAGATTGCGAATGGAAACTTCGTGTAGCGCGAAGGTTAATTCTCGATTTGTCCTCGAATTGGAATATGAATATCAGCGACATTTTGATCGACTGTCTAACGTTTCCTGTTGCAACCGGACAAGAAGAAACGCGTAAAGACGGCATTGAAACCATTGAAGCGATTCGTCGATTGAAGATCGAATTCCCTGAAGTCCAAACCACATTAGGTGTCAGCAATGTATCTTTCGGACTTAATCCGGCAGCTCGAATTGTCCTGAATTCTGTTTTCTTACATGAATGTGCCAACGCTGGTCTCGACTCTGCCATCGTCCATCCATCAAAAATCACTCCAATGAATCGGATAGATGAGCGTCAGAAAGAAGTTGCGCTAGACCTGATTTACGACCGTCGCCAATATGCAGGTGGCGAGTGCATATACGACCCTCTGACAGTCTTCCTGCAACTATTCGAGGGCGTTGAGGTAACTTCTTCTCGACTAAGTCGAGCGGCCGAACTCGCAGCGTTGCCATTAACCGAGCGACTTGCTCGACGAATCATCGATGGCGAAAAAGTGGGTCTTGAAGTGGATTTGCAAGAAGCGATGGATTCTGGGATCGCTCCTCTCGTGATTATCAACGAACATCTTCTCGAGGGCATGAAGGTTGTCGGTGAGCTATTTGGCAAAGGGGAAATGCAACTTCCTTTCGTTTTGCAAAGTGCTGAAGTCATGAAGACAGCGGTAGCTTTCCTTGAGGAATTTATGGAAAAGTCGAGCGCCGATGGACGCGGTGTGATGGTATTGGCAACGGTACGGGGAGATGTTCACGATATCGGTAAGAATCTCGTAGATATCATTTTGTCCAATAACGGATACCGAGTAGTCAATATTGGAATCAAACAAACTATAAATCAGATTATCGACGCCGCGACCGAATCCAATGCTGATGCAATCGGTATGAGTGGTTTGCTTGTGAAATCAACGGTGATCATGAAAGAGAATCTAGAAGAAATTGCAACACGTGGTCTCGATCAACGTTGGCCAATTATTCTTGGGGGAGCAGCGCTCACTCGTGCCTACGTGGAGCAAGATTTAGCAGCGATATTTCCCGGTCAAGTTCGATACGCACGTGATGCTTTTGAAGGTCTTCGTTTAATGGACACAATCATGGCAATCAAACGCGGAGAATCAGGAGTCGAGTTGCCTGCTTTGCGTGAGCGCAGAGTTCGCGCTATTTCAAAGACGGAAACCGCAGATGTAATCGATACCCGGCGCAGTGATGTTTCTCAAGATGTCGAGATTCCAGTGCCACCTTTTTGGGGAAGTCGAATAGTCAAAGGAATACCTCTGGCGCAATATTCCGGAATGCTCGATGAGCGAGCACTCTTTATGGGGCAATGGGGTCTCAAGGGCAACCGCGGTGAGTTTGAAGAGATGGCTGAGAACGAAGGTCGTCCGCGATTGCGTTCGCTACTCAATGAAACGCTTTCACAAGGCTGGCTCAATGCTGCAGTTGTATATGGGTATTTCCCATGTGTAAGTGAAGGTAATGACCTGATAATCCTTCATCATGAAGGACCGTTAGAAGGTCAGGAGAGAACTCGTTTTAGCTTCCCAAGACAGTCCCGAGATCGCCGACTTTGTATCAGTGATTTCTTTGCATCTAAGGCTTCAGGAAAAACCGACGTTGTAGCTTTTCATGTGGTCACGATGGGGAATGAAGTGAGCAAGGCCACCGCGAAACTCTTTGAAGCAAATGCCTATCGTGAGTATTTGGAATTGCACGGACTATCTGTGCAACTTACTGAAGCTTTGGCAGAACATTGGCATTCACGAATCCGAGAAGAGTTCAATGTTAAATCCGAAGACTCTCAGGATCTACAGGGAATTTTAGATCAAGGGTATAGAGGATCGCGATATTCGTTTGGTTATCCCGCTTGTCCTGATCTGGAGCAGCAAGTACAACTGTGCGAACTCTTAGAGCCTGAACGCATCGGCGTCGAGCTTTCTGAAGAATTTCAATTGCACCCAGAACAATCAACATCGGCAATTATCGTTCACCATCCAGAAGCCAAATACTTCAACGCCAATTAAGGAATCTCACTTGTCTAGCA
>CAIYRR010000068.1 GCA_903928745.1 uncultured Actinomycetes bacterium
ATCTTCTTCATTTTCGTTCAAACCGCCACCATGCTTATTCTTTTTGCTGGTGCAAACACCACATACAGCGCATTCCCTATTCTTTGTAACTTCGTTGCCACAGATGGATATCTGCCACACCAACTAACAAAGCGTGGACACCGCTTAGCTTTCTCAAACGGAATCATTTTCCTTGCTAGTTCTGCATCTGTATTGGTCCTTATTACCGGCGCTTCGGTGGATCACTTAGTCGCCTTTTACGCGCTGGGAGTATTTACTGGCTTCACTTTGGCTGGTTTTGGCATGGCAAAACATGCATATGTTAACCGACAAGGTGCATGGAAACTCAAGATGTTTATCAATGGTCTTTCTGGATCTATCTCAATCATCGTTGTATTTGTTTTCGCAATTGTGAAATTTACTGAAGGTGCATGGTTGGTGATAACCATCGCCCCGATCGCTGTCTTCTCACTCCTGCGCCTTAACAGCCAGTACCGCCGGGAGCAAGCAGCTTTGAATTTTAGAAGTGATGAATCTCGTGCAACATCAATTAGTAAGCATGACGTAACAATTCTTGTAGACAGCGTGGACGTAGCAACGGTTGGCGCAGTTCGATATGCGAGAAGTCTGAACCCACACTCTCTCTCGGCTGTTCACTTTGTTATTGATGATCAGCGTGCGGAAGAAATTCGTAAAGCCTGGTCCTCATCTCCGGCCTTAGGTGATGTCACTCTGGAACTCATTGACTGCCCTGACCGACGCCTGCCAAATGCAGCTATGGATTATGCAATCCGCGCTACGACTCATCCAGATGTAGAAGTGACCCTTCTCCTGCCTCGGCGCTCTTATGCACCCGTGCTTGGCAAATTACTTCACGATCAGACCGCAGAAGAAATTGCACGACCAATTTCACAGTTGCCTCGAGTTGTCGCAACCATTGTTCCTTTCGATGTCGCCAAAATTATTTCTGGCAAAGATGTAATTGTTCACGAAGAACATCAAGAAATACATGTTGTACCACCTGCTCCTCGGATTGAGGCGGCGACTGCTGTTTCATTTAAGAACAGCGAACCAATGAGTCATTACGCAGAAAACCTCACGCCGATCGGGAAGATCACTTGGCGCGAACGAGCACATGTTCAAGGGCGCGTAACGTCAATAAAGTCGGCACCTCGTGAATCGGCGCCAAATGTAGAAGTCGAAATCTGGGATGAAACCGGAGGAGTAACACTGCAATTCTTGGGACGTCGTGACATCGCGGGTCTTGATGTCGGATCACAACTTCGTGCCGAAGGAATGGTGGGCGAAGCAGAAGGTTCGCTGACGATTCTAAATCCGTCTTACGAAATTCTTATTTAAGAGCGGTGGCGGTGGGATTTGAACCCACGGTTGAGTTTCCCCAACACGCGCTTTCGAGGCGCGCTCCTTCGGCCGCTCGGACACGCCACCAGAAGTGAGGATACATCAAAACTATTTTCTTTCTCGATGCCCTTCAAAGAATTCCTTAAGTAGGGCCGCACATTCATTTTCAAGCACGCCTGAGGTTATTTCGATTGCATGTATTGAACGCGGATCTCTCAGTACATCCCAAACCGAACCAACTGCACCGGCTTTCGTATCCCAAGCACCGAAAATTAATCTCGGGATTCTGGCTTGCGCAATCGCCCCAGCGCACATTGCACAAGGCTCTAGCGTTACAACAAGTGTGTGGCTATCTAATCTCCACGAGCCAGTAATTTCTGCAGCCCGACGTATAGCAACTATTTCTGCGTGGGCGCTCGGATCATTATGAAGTTCGCGTTCGTTATTGCCAGTAGCGATAACTTCTCCTGCGCTATTCAAGATAATCGCCCCGACAGGAACATCGCCAGAATTCTCTACCGCCTCACGTGCAACCTTTAAGGCAAGGGACATCGCTTCGTTATTATTCATTGGCACTCAAACTACATATCGAGAAGTTCGCGAAATTGTTCTCCGAAACCTAAACGTGTTGCAATCGCATCTAATTGTTCGTCAGGAAATAATTCTGCGTCATCGCATAATGCAGAAATTTCCATATGCGCCATCCCGAGGTCAGCCAAAATATCCAAATGACCGGTTGGCATTGGTTCGTCATCTTCTTCTGGAAAAGGCAGGTCGGCAATCTCGATAAATTCGGCGGCTACTTCATAATCGAACGCGCAAGTAGCATCGCTGAGCAACATTCGAATATGGGCGCCAAGAACTCGAATGACCATAAAGAATTCTTCATCGATAGAAATAAGTGCTATCGCTCCACCATTAGTTTGTTGCGCTTTGAGCCCGTCAATGATGTGGGCTAGATCATGGGCATCAGGTAATTCGGCAAGTGTCCAGCGTCCGTCTTCGTGCCACGCAGCAACTGCAATATCAACATCGTTCGTCATCGCTGCCCCCTTTTGCGCGTTTTGCTCGTTTCTTAGGTTGCATCTTTACACTCATTTCTTTGGAAAGAAAGCCCTGTAAGGTAGGCAACATGAAAGTTCACGTCGCCAACCACCCCCTTATTTCTCACAAATTGACCGTGTTGCGCGATGAGAAGACAGACTCTCCAACATTTCGTCGCCTCGTCGAAGAACTAGTAACGCTGTTGGCTTATGAAGCAACGCGCGACGTTCGCACCAAAACAGTTTCGATAAAAACCCCCGTGACTCATACTCAAGGTTTGAAAATGGCTGAACCTCGTCCTGTTGTAGTTCCAATTCTGCGCGCGGGATTAGGAATGCTTGAAGGCATGGTTCGCCTAATACCAACAGCTGAGGTTGGTTTTCTTGGAATGGTCCGCGACGAAAAAACTTTAAAAGCCAGTACTTATGCAAATCGTTTACCTGAAGACCTGTCGGGTCGTCAGTGCTTTGTTCTTGATCCAATGTTGGCAACAGGTGGAACATTGGTAGCTGCTTTCAATTTCCTCATTGAGCGCGGCGCAACTGATATCACGGCAATCTGCATACTCGCAGCTCCCGAAGGTATTGCTTTCGTGGAAGATGCGTTTAAAGAATCGAACGTCCCAATCACAATCGTGACGGGCGCGCTAGATGAAAAGCTCAATGAACATGGGTACATCGTGCCGGGTCTTGGCGACGCGGGCGACCGACTATATGGAGTGGTGTAAATATGGCATCTACAAGTCCTGGATATGGAATCACAATTCGCATCGAAGGTTCACCTGCATGTCAGCCGGTTGCTCTCGTAACTGCAGCAATCACTGGAGCTGGTGCAACGATTACAGCGCTCGACGTTGTTGAATCGTTGCTCGAGAGAGTCGTTGTCGATGTCACTTGCGATACGAGTAATGCCGAACATGCCGAGGAAATTTCTAAGGCTATTTCATCTCATCCAGAACTGACCGTCCGCAAAGTTAGCGACCGTACATTCCTATTGCACCTTGGCGGAAAGATCGAGATTCAATCAAAGGTCCCACTAAAAACTCGCGATGATTTGTCTCGCGCCTACACACCTGGTGTTGCACGCATCTGCCAAGCAATTGTCGATGATCCAGCCGATGCACGACGCCTTACTATTAAAAGAAATACTGTCGCGGTCGTTACCGATGGTTCCGCCGTACTTGGTCTTGGAAATATCGGACCCGCTGCTGCTCTTCCTGTGATGGAAGGAAAGGCGGCTTTGTTCAAGCGCTTTGCTGATGTGGATGCATGGCCAGTATGCCTAGATACCCAAGATGTTGATGAAATCGTTCGTACCGTCCAACTTATTGCACCCGTATACGGTGGTATTAACTTAGAAGATATTTCTGCCCCACGTTGCTTTGAAGTAGAGCGTCGCCTTCGTGAATTACTCGATATTCCAGTCTTCCACGATGATCAACACGGAACCGCGATTGTGGTTCTCGCAGCTCTTCGCAATTCACTTAAGCTCATTAAGAAAGACTTGGGTGATTGCCGCATCATTATGAGTGGAGCAGGCGCTGCCGGTACGGCAATTGCACGTTTGCTCATGCTCAGCGGTGCTAAAAATATCGTTGCTTTCGATACAAAGGGAGCAATTAATAAGGCAACTGTTACTAAAGATCCAATGCGTCAATGGTTTATTGATAACTGCAATCCAAATAACATCACTGGCACTCTTCAAGAGAGTCTTGCTGGCGCAGATATCTTCATCGGAGTAAGTGCTGCAAATATCCTGAAGGAGGCAGACATTGCCTCTATGGCTAAGGATTCGATCGTGTTTGCTCTTGCCAATCCAGATCCTGAGATCGACCCATACATCGCTCGTAAATATGCAGCTGTTGTTGCGACAGGACGTAGCGACCAACCAAACCAAATCAATAACGTATTGGCATTCCCTGGAATCTTCCGCGGGTTGCTTGATGCAAATGCACACAAGATCACAGATGAGCTACTAGTTGCAGCAGCAGAAGCAATCGCGGATTGTGTTTCTCCAGAACAGCTCAATGCATCCTTCATTGTGCCAAGTGTCTTTGATCCAAACGTTTCAATTGCAGTTGCGGCCGCCGTTAAGAAATGCGTGTGATTGGATTAGCAGCATCTTTTGATGCCCAGCTTTCTAACCTTGCACCCGTTCTTTTCTATCTAGCAGTTGCAGCAATTCTCTTCGGAGAAACTGCGATTCTGCTTGGATTCTTTCTACCTGGCGATTCAGTTCTTTTTAGCGCTGGGTTGGTTGTCGCCTCTCATCAAAGTTTGAATATTTCACTCCTGTGCCTGATCATCTTCATCGCTGCCTTCTTCGGTGATCAGGTTGGATACGTTCTAGGACGCACCATTGGTCGCCCTTATCTGCAAAAGAATCCTTCCCCCCGAATCGCACGAATGATGGGGTCCGCCGAACGTTTTTATAACCACAGTGGTTGGTGGGCAGTTGTTGCCGCGAGATTCTTCCCTTGGGTGCGCAGTTTTGTACCACCGATTGCAGGCGTAGCGAAGATGAATTACTACCGCTTCCTGTCGGCTAACGCGGTAGGGGCGCTTCTTTGGGGAGTTGGAATTACCTTGGCTGGCTTTTATTCCGCACGACTTCCCTGGGTAAAAAGTTCTTCTTACGCTCTGGCAGCTTTTTTCATCGGAGCGTCATTACTCTCAGCTACTTGGCACTATTTACGTGCGCGACGTGACTGAGTCGAACCGCCGACAACAACACCTGCGTAAGTCATCAAAATGCCAATAACTAAATAGGTGCTCACATTCACGCCATGCGTCGGAATTATTAAGTCAATAAGTAGTGACCCAAGAAGTTGACCTCCAACGGTGAGAAACGTTGAAGTGAGTGCTCCGAGATGTTGAACGACGGTAGCGGCAAAAGCGATGTAGAACGCACCAACTACGCCACCGAAGTACATCCACCATGGACCGTTTCCGAAAGCTACGACATGAGTGTGATGAGTAAGTAACGCAACTATAAAAAGCACAGCGAGAAATAATGTGCCCGTTATGAAATTCAAGAGAGAAGTCGTAAAACTCTGTTGGGAAAATTCATTAATTTTTCCATTTAGTGCGCGCTGAACACCGACTAACATTCCTGCAACACCTGAAATCGTCACAGGTAGCCACGACAAATTGTTCGCATCAATACGATCCCACACTGAAATCAATACCGCTGCGATAGTAAATATTGATGCAACTACTCGACGTACGGTGATTGCACGTTTGCCGCCACTAGAAAGTCCGAGTCGATCGACCCCAAGCGAGGCAACGGTCTGTCCAGCGATTGTTGCAACCGAAAAGATTGCGACACCAAGAATTGGTACAACTTGAGACTGAACAGCGACAAGTGTGGCTCCGAGGGTTCCTGCAAATAGTTTCCATTTATGAATATGACCATCACGCACAGCCGCAAGAACCTTTATGGCCCCTGCTCGAACTCCGGGAATAAAGAAGGAGAACAAAGCAAGAGTTAAGAAACCTGAACTAAATGAATACAGCGCAGCTTGAAGAGGATTACCAAGTTGGTGGGAGAGCTCACCGTTTATTCGTGATTGGAGCGCAATAAGAACACCAACTAAAGCCGCAAGAAGCCCTAAACGCATTTGATTAGCCTACTAATTACCCAAAGCAAGAGTTGTAGATAACCACTCTTCTTCTAAGGCTGCTTGTGTAGCTCTTACATTTTCAAGTTCATTTGCAATTTCCAGAAGCCTTGAGGCATCGAACGCTGAGGACTCTTGCTCTTTCAGCAAGTCTGCTAGTTTCTCTGCTGCCTTTTCCATTTGTCTTTCTACGCGAGCCAAATCCTTCTTAAGTTGACGCTCCTGAGCAGCGTTGGAAATCTTCTTGGTGGGAGACTCGGCAATATTGTTCTGATTAATCATATTTTCACGTTGTTCGAGATACTGATTCACTCCTCGTGGAAGATCGCGTAACTGACCATCGCCCAATAACCCGACAAATCGATCACATACCCGCTCCAGAAAATATCGATCATGCGAAATCACCAAGATTGTTCCACCATAGCTATCAAGCAGATCTTCAAGTTCGGTAAGAGTTTCAATATCAAAATCATTCGTTGGTTCATCCAGGAGCAAGACATTTGGACTATCCATGAGCAGTCGCGTGAGTTGGAGTCTTCTTTTTTCTCCTCCTGAAAGGTCGCCAACTGGTGTCCATTGAGATTCACGGTCAAAACCAAGACGTTCGCATAACTGAGAAGCAGAAAGAGTTTTCCCGTTACCTAGTTCGACATGGTTAGCAATGTTTTCAACAGCTTCTAGAACACGCCAAGCAGGATTCAATTCATCCAGATGCTGGGTTAAGAACGCTGGTTTAACGGTTACACCCGTAACCAGTTTTCCTGAAGTTGCTTTGATTTGGCCCATGAGCATTCGCATTAAGGTCGTTTTACCTGCACCGTTGATTCCAACGATTCCGATGCGATCACCAGGTCCGATATTCCAATACACATCATCAAGTATTTCTTTGTCACCCGCATGAATTTTGGCATGATGAATCTCGTAGACGGTGTTACCTAAACGATTGCGGGCAAAACGGAGCAATTCATTTCCATCACGTGGTGGCGGTTCACTTGATATTAATTCATTGGCTGCGTCTACTCGGAACTTAGGTTTAACAGTCTGCGCAGGCGCTCCTCGGCGAAGCCACGCTAATTCTTTGCGGATAAGTTGATTTCTTCGACCTTCCATTGCCGAGGCTTGACGCGCTCTCTCTGCTTTAGCAAGTACGAACGCCGAATATCCTCCGTCGTATTCTTCAACACTGCCATTAACCACTTCCCATGTGCGATCGGTGACGGCATCCAAGAACCAACGATCATGAGTTATAACAGCGACAGCTAAACCTTTTCTTTCATTGAGGTGGCGAGATAGCCATGCAACGCCTTCAACATCTAAATGGTTAGTTGGTTCATCTAGCAAAATTAGGTCAAGGTCATCGATAAGCAGTTTTGCCAAACCTACGCGACGTCTTTCTCCACCTGAGAGAGCGATGAATTTCCTATCGAAAAGCTCATCTGAATGGCCACCAAAGAGTCCATCAAAGATCTCTCGAATACCAGAATCACGAGCCCACTCATGTTTGGCTTTGTCACCCAGAACAACATCCCGAACCGTTGCAGCGGGATCAGCAACATCTACTTGCGAAAGAAGACCGACTCTCGTTGCATTGGAGCGAGTTACTCTGCCCTGATCTGGTGGCTCGATTCCGGCCATGACTTTCAGTAGCGTGCTTTTGCCGGAACCATTCCGACCAACGATTCCGATTCGATCACCTTCTGAAATACCCAGTGAGACTTGATCTAGCAGTTGTTTGACATCAAAGGCTTTAGAAACGCTTTCGAGGTTTACTAAGTTGCGAGCCATGAGGCGCCTAGTCTACCGACCTACTTACTTTAAGAGCGTAATCGCTTCTGCGATGAGTTCGTATTGCGCGCTATTTCGCCAATTGCCAGATTCAATGACAGCTCGTTCTCTCACTTCTTCGTATTTTGCAGGGTATTCGGCCCATGAATTCATAATTCCCGCTGCTTGTCCTGCTGTTAATTCATTTGAGTAAATATCAACGGTCGCACCAGCACGCGAGGAAATAATCACTTCGCGAGGTCTAGGTAAATCAGTTGTTATGACCGGAATACCGCACGTTAAATAGTCACCGATTCTTGCTGGCCATGCACTTTGGGTGGCAGGAGTTTTCTCTGCCAATGCAAGTCCGACCCACGCGCCCTTTGCAAGATCCCAGGCATCTTGAGGCTTGAGTGTGCCGTGGAATTTCACACGTGCCGATGCAGGAGAAATCTTTTTCCATGCAAGAAGTTGTGACATATCTTCACTGGCGATATTTCCCACCACATCTAAATGCCAATCGATCGCAAACTCTAAAGTGCGAAGCATTGACCACAACCCTTGCCTTGCGCTGACTTCTCCTACATAAAGGGCACGAGGAATCTGATCAGCAATCTGAATTGCTGGAAGGAACCTACTGTCTGGTGCATTTCGAACCACGATTCGATTCCCAGCTTGTCGGGGTGAAATCCAATCGTCAGCAACGATCGTTGTATTTGCTCGAGAACTTGCAAACATTGCGAACTTTGCAACTAGAACTGATGTCACTCTCTTTATCGACTTCTCTGATTGCTTCTCTCCAATGGCGAGTAAATAGTCTTTTCTGACATCTGCTATCCATGAACTTGGTCGAATGAAGGATTTCAGGAATATTGCAATAGCCCCCTCTGGGTCGGGTGTCACAATCACTTCCCCGCGGGCTCTCCATGAAGCGAAAATCGAATTTGTAAAAATAAGAATTCGAGAACCTTTTGAAACAGAGCGGAATTTGACGCCTTCGGGCAAGTCGGATTTATTGCCTGTACTAAAGAGTTCGATGGTTAATCCTTTGTCCAGGCAAGCGCCCATCACTTTTTGCAAGTGGGCGTTAGCGACTTCCCGCCCAGCCGCGATGATGCTCACATCACACTGAGCTTGCCTAATCCCACCCCTGCTGTTCACAAGAGAAAGGTAGCGCCTACCCATAGGCTTGCCCCATGTCGCAATGGATTGAAACAAGTTCGCATTGGCTCGTCGGGCACAATCTTCAAATTCCACTCTTTATTTTGCTCATCACTTTCGCTTTCGTTGAAGATGCAGCCTTTGTTGGATTTGTTTTGCCAGGAGAAACTTCACTCTTAATTGGTGGAGTTCTCGCCCATCAAGGTGTTTGGCCTCTATGGCTCTTCTGGATTAGCGCGATAGTTGCTGCAATTGTCGGCGATTCGGTGGGATACGAAATTGGAAAACATTTTGGCCCTCGGATTCAAGTTTCTGGACTAGGGCGTTTTGTTGGTGAGAAACGATGGAAATTAGCCCAACACATCTTCGATAAATATCACGCGGGCGCAATCTTTTTTGGTCGTGCGCAAGCCCTACTTCGTGCACTTGTACCGGCCCTCGCTGGAATGAATAGGGTTCCATACGCGACATTCCTCAAATGGAATGCTGCTGGAGGAATTGTCTTTTCGAGCATTATCGTCTTATTAGGTTATGAATTTTCCACGCAACTGAGCAAAGTTGAACATGCCCTTAAGTACTGGGCATTTGGATTCTTAACGGTTGCTGTGATCGTGATCTTCTACTTAAAACGTAAACTCGAAAACATTATTGAATCCGAATAGGAAGTCCAGTAACCTACGCAAATGCTAAACATCTCACGTCGCCGAATCTTGCAAGCCGCAATCGCGATCACTCCAGGATTCCTTTTAGCCAAGGTTGATACGGCCCAGGCTTTTTCTCTTAAGGAAGCAGCAACCAATTCTTTGGGTTCTCTTGTCGATAAGTCATCGGCGGTTAAAGTAGGAAAGACAATGATTTACTCGGGACAGAGTCCGACAGGCCAACAGATTCAAGTGGTAATTACACGAACCAAGAAGGGTCTCTTTGCGCTAAACGGCGCATGCACTCATCAAGGGTGCGGGGTTGCATCACAAGGGACTCAATTAATTTGCCCCTGCCATCGCTCTGTATTTAAAGCAGACACAGGTGCTGTTGTTAGCGGTCCTAATGGAAGTCCCGCTAGTTCACTTAAACCACTTGCTAAATTCAAAGTCACCGAAAGCAAAGGCAATATCTACATCAAGTAGGTATTAATTAACTTCAAATACCTGCATTCGTTTTGGTGCAACAGCGCTCCAACCCAATTCACCACGCAATCTCCCGGCTAGCGCCGCTTGCGCATCAGGTTCGCCATGCACCACAAACACTTGTTGAGGATGATCTATTTGCTTGAGCCAAGCCACCATTTCGTCACCATCGGCATGTACTGAAAAATTCTCAACTTTCACAATGGTCGCCTTTACGCTGACCCACTTTCCGTGAATCTTGACCTCTTTCTTTCCTTCCTCCAATGAACGTCCTCGACTGCCCGCTGCTTGGAAACCCACAAGAATCACCGTGTTCTTAAGGTCAGGCAGCATGTTTGCTAAATGATGAACAACGCGACCACCCGTAGCCATGCCTGATGCCGAAATAATGATGCTCGAAGTTGTGAGGTCATTGAGTTTCTTTGACTCCTCTACTGTTCGCATTTCACTTAAGTTGCCTGGATCAAATGGGTCGGATGCTTCCCATTGCTTTGCTATACCTGGTTTTAATTCTGGTGCGTTTGTCCTTATGGCATCGCGGTAATAGTCCAGGGCTGTAAGTGCCATTGGCGAATCAACATAAATGGGGATATTGGGTATCGCATTCGTTTCAATCAAATCATGCAGCGCCATCAAAATTACTTCAGTTCGATCCACTGCAAAGGCCGGGATAAGAATCGAACCTCCGCGCTTGATCGCTGCGTTAATAATTTCAGCGAATGAGTGGATCGGGGTTTCATGAATGCGGTCACCATAAGTTGATTCAGTCACCACCACATCAACTCCGGATGCAGGTGGTTTATCTGGCGCGGAAAGCAATGGGTGATTTCCGCGTCCCATGTCACTCGTGAAAAGGAAAACTTTTCCGTCGACTTCTAACACGATAAAAGCGGATCCAAGAATGTGACCAGATGGAAAGAAGGTCACAAAAGAATCTTCGGTCAATTGAACTTTTTCTCTGAAAGAAACAGAATCAAAAAGAAGCAATGCTTTCTCGGCGTCCTCTGAGTTATACAACGGAAGAGGTGTCTCGTGCTTAGAGAATCCCTTTTCTGCGGCAAATCGCGCATCCTCAACTTGCAGGCGTGCAGAATCCCTCAGAACCACCGCGGCGAGTTTGGCTGAGTAATTTGTTGTCACGACTTTTTTATTAAATCCATTACGTACCAATAGAGGCAAATATCCCGAATGATCTAAGTGGGCATGGGTCAGAACAATTGCGCTAATACTTGAAGGCTCAACAGGGAACGGATCCCAATTCTTTCGGCGATCCTCGCGCAAACCTTGAAACATTCCTGCATCAACCAATATTTTTGATTTCTCGCTCGATACAAGAAAACGACTTCCCGTGACTGTTTCGGTAGCCCCTAAGAATGCAATTGTTACCTTACCCATAGCAAAGAGCCTATGCCTTAACTATCTACTGGGGTAGATTTCTTTCATCACATTTATTAGCGATAGGAGCGTGAGTGAAAAGCAAGTCCCCCGATCACTTACTTTTTTATGGCTCCGCGTTAACCCTTTTTATTGGGATATGTGCAAATTTAACCCATCACCATTCTCTGGCCCAGAACGTCTGGGCGCTTGGGGGAATCGCTGGGTTAATCCCTGCAATTAAATGGATTATTGATGAATTGCGCACCAAACAAATGGGTTCAGACATCCTTGCTGTTTTGTCACTATTGGGTTGCTTGCTCACATCAGAAATGTTCGCTTCCTCAGTTATTTCCTTGATGCTTGCAACCGGGCGTGTGTTAGAAAGATGGGCTGAGGGTCAAGCTGAAAGACAGTTAAAGTCACTACTTCAAAGGCTTCCTAGACGCGCTCATATTGTTAATTCCGATGGTTCCCTCACGGAAATTGACGCAGAAAATATAAAGATTGGCGATGAATTACTCGTACGTTCCGGTGAAGTAGTTCCAGCAGATGGCGTATTGCTCGATTTAGCGATTCTTGATGAGTCCGCACTCACAGGTGAACCCTTGCCACGAACTCGTACGATTGATGAACAAGTTCTCAGTGGCGTTCTCAATGCCGGAACACAATTTCGCTTTACTGCTTCAAATACTTCTCAAGAAAGCACATACGCAGGAATCATTCGTTTGGTGCAATCAGCACAAGCACGATCAGCACCAGGTGTGAGAATCGCAAACAAGTGGGCACTGCGTTTTGTTCCTATTGCGCTCGTAGTTGCCGGCGGGGCTTGGTTATTCACTGGTGAGATTTCTCGAGCAGTTGCTGTTCTTGTTGCTGCAACACCGTGCCCGCTCATACTTGCTGTTCCGATTGCTGTTGTTGCAGGAATGTCTCAGGCCGCAAAGCATGGCGCAGTAATTAAAGGAGGCGCAATTCTCGAATTGTTAGCGCGAACAGAAATTGTTTTACTTGATAAAACTGGCACGCTAACTCACGGCGGTCCCGCTATTTCTGCAATTCAAACAAAGCCTGGATTAGATGAAGATCTAATTCTTCAACTTGCAGCCTCCGTTGATCAATACAGCCCACATATCGTTGCTAAAGCAATTGTTTCAGCTGCCAATTCCAAGAAGATTGATATAACTTCTGCGACCGATATCTATGAAAATCATGGCCACGGAATCACTGGCGTCGTCAATCATCAAGTAATCACCGTTGGACAGATTGAAAGCGAGCGCCCACATTGGTTCACAATCACGCATCCACTCTTGGTGGCAGTAACTATTGATGGCGTACTCAGCGGTGTCATCGGATTGACAGATCCTCTTCGGGCCGAGTCTAAGGAAATGGTGAGTGAACTTCGCGCCGCGGGAGTTAAAGATATCTTGCTTGTTACCGGTGACCGAATGGAAACGGCGCGTGAAGTTGCTGATGCTGTCGGCATTACAAATATCCATGCCTCAGTAACGGCTGAAGGCAAGATGGATTTAGTCCGAAGTGAAATGGCAAAATCTAAAGGTGTCGTGGTCGTTGTGGGAGATGGCATTAATGATGCGCCCGCACTTGCCGCCGCACATGTCGGGGTCGCGATGGGTGCGCGTGGTACGACCGCTGCAAGTGAAGCGGCCGACGTGGTTATCGTGGAAGATTCAATCGATCGGCTCACTCATGCAATTTCGATTGCAAAGAATGCACATAAGAAAGCCCTCCAAGCCGCGGGCATCGGAATGTTCCTTTCTTTAATCGCGATGTTTGGTGGTGGCTTCGGATTCTTATCTGCCAGCGCTGGCGCTATCGCCCAAGAGTTCATTGATGTCATCGCTATTTTGTGGGCGCTCACGACCCTGATTGAGGACAAAGGCGCAAACTAGGGGTCTAGCACCCCCGTTGGGGTGATTCCAGGGGTGGTAGCCCTCCCGGTTCCCTTATAAACTCACGGCTCACGCTCGTTAGGCGCCGACTTTTGGAGAGAAATCGTGAAGAGATTCAAATCAACCGTTTTGGCCGTATCCCTGCTCACCTCTCTATTACTCGTGCCTATGGCGAGCTCGCGCGCCGATGAATCTTCCAATGGTCAAGGCTCTAACGGGAATTCCCAACAAAAAGAAGATGCGCCATGGACATTTGGTGGCGTACCAGGTGGAAATCCGTTTTCTCAAGGGTCTCATCACGGTGTTGAATTTCCTACACGTGAACGTTTCGCTGGCGCAGCTGGAACTGTAGGAGCGGGATCAGGAAATATTCTTTACCATGCAAACGG
>CAIYRR010000069.1 GCA_903928745.1 uncultured Actinomycetes bacterium
ATCTCAGAAATAGACTCGCCAATTTTTTGACGTGGATTCAGTGATGAGTATGGATCTTGGAAAACTAATTGGACGACAGATCGACGAGCACGGAAAAGATTTCGCGCTTTATCAGTCATGGCCTCGTTGGCCCATGAAATTTCACCAGCAGTTGTTCGCTCTAACCCTGAAATAAGACGTGCGAGGGTGGATTTTCCGCAACCACTTTCGCCAACAATTCCTAAGGTTTGGCCTTTTTCAACTCTAATTGATACTCCATTAAGAGCATTAATAAGGCTTCCGGTTGCTTGAATTTTGTATTGCTTGCGAACATTTGAAATCTCTAAACTCATTGCGCACCTCCAACTGGATGGAAGCATGCAACACTTTTTTCCAAAGTTCCAACTAAATGCGGTGCTTGAGATCTACATTCGGGGGTAACAAATCCACATCTTGGCGCGAATGCACATGTGTTGCCCACTAACCAAGGTTTTTCAGGGACTCCAGCAATTGAAGTGAGTCTCTTGCGGGTCTTATCAGTAGTTGTTGGAAGTGATGAGAGCAGGCCAGCGGTATATGGGTGTTGAGGGTTAGAGAAGATTTCTTTAACGCTTCCTGATTCCACAATCCGCCCCGCATACATAACAACCAATCGATCCACAAGGTTGGCAACCACGCCAAGATCGTGAGTAATCCAAAGCATCGACATGTTCCGTTTTTGTCGCTCCTCGGCTACCAAAGCAAGAATCTGTTGCTGGATAGTGACATCCAGTGCAGTCGTTGGCTCATCAGCAATCAAGAGTTTAGGTGAAAGGATCAGAGCCATCGCAATCATGACCCTTTGGCGCATTCCGCCAGAAAATTCATGCGGATAGCTTTCAATCGCGCGATTTACATCGGGAATACCAACTTCTTCTAGCGCTTGACGCACTCGATCCAGGGAGGAGTCATCCAATGTTTCATGAGATTCAATGACTTCTAGAAGTTGTTTACCAATTTTCATCACTGGATTAAGTGCGGTCATCGGATCCTGGTAGACCATGGAAATATCAAGGCCGCGAAGTTTACGAAGTGACTCAGCATCCAAAGAAAGTAGATCTGTACCATTGAATTTGATCGATCCCGCCGAAACTCCCACACCACGAGGCAGAAGCCCTAAGACTGATAAAGCTGAGAGGGTCTTACCGGATCCGCTTTCACCAACAACACCTACTGCTTCACCTGCGTGAATTTCAAAATTGACATCGTTGACCAAAATCCGTGGATCTTGAATTGTCGAAATGGAAAGATCTTTGACTGAAAGAAGAGGCTCGTTCATGAACTTCTCCTTGCAGGATCAAGTGCGTCGCGTAAACCATCGCCCACTAGATTGAGGCCAACAACGACAATGGTGATAAATAATGAAGGGAATACGAGCGTCCACCATGCAAATGCAGCGAGAGGTTGCGCATCGGAAACCATTAGACCCAAGGAAGCATTTGGTGGCTGAGTACCGAGGCCTAGAAAACTCAAACCCGATTCAGTCAAGATCGCCCAGGAAAGTGAAAGTGCAATCTGTACGACAATCGGGGCAAAGACATTTGGCAAAATATGTTTGATGAGAATTCGTGGCGACGAATAACCCAAGATTCGAGAAACCTTGATGTAATCCATCTCTTTGACGCTCAAGACAGGACCGCGGGCCACACGTATAAAGATTGGCGTGTAAACAATGGCAATGGCTAGAGAAGTTTCATACCAAGCATTTCCCAAGCTTGCTACGATTGCCAAAGCCAAAAGGATTGCAGGAAAAGCAAAGAACACGTCACTTACTCGTGTAATCACCATGTCAAACCATTTACCGAGGTAGCCGCCCAAGATACCTAGCGTGATTCCTACGATTGCCGCGAGAGATACGGCGGTGATGGATACGGTCAAAGAACGACGCATTCCATCTAGTGTCCGAGAGAAAACATCACGACCAAAATCATCCGTGCCAAACCAGAACTTGCTTGATGGAGCATGGAGAAGGCTCTCAATATTTTGATCCAATGGGTTATGAGGAAGCCAACCCATTGCAGCGCAAATCGAAACAATGATCATGAAGAGCAACAACACTGCTCCTACTACCCCGCTAGTACTTTGGAGGTAGTAGTGAACGGCGCCTCTTTGGCTGACTTCTTTTTTCTTGGCCATTTATTTAATCCGCGGATCTACTCGTCGATACACCAAGTCGGTCAATATATTGATCGTTACAAACATGATGGCAAAAACCATGACGCTACTTTGTACAGTTGCATATTCGCGTCGTGTGATGGCCTCAAGAACTTGGCGGCCCATTCCAGGTAGGGCGAAAATCTTCTCAACAATTACTGCACCACCGAGTAAATAGCCAAACTGGATTCCTGTCATCGTGACAATAGGAATCAGAGAATTACGTAGTACATGTTTGAACTGAACTTTTCGGGAGGGAACACCTTTTCCGAAAGCAGTGCGAACAAAATCTTTATCTACCGTCTCTAAAAGAGCGGACCTTGTCGTGCGCATTACAGGTGCGGCAACGGCAATTCCTAGCACCAATCCAGGAAACATCATCTGTTGGAAATTCATCCAAGGATCTTTCCAGGGAGGCATATATTCAAGGCTGTTGGGAAAATAATGAAACTTATTAGCCATGATTGTGACTATCGCTGTACTTAAAACGAACCCAGGGATCGCTAATGCGAGAAGACCAAAAAGTTGCCCACCGAAATCGCGAAGACTTCCTGGCTTGCGGGCACTAAACATGCCGATTGCGATTCCCATGATTACACCAAGGATGGTTCCGATGAATGCCAGTTCAACAGTGACCGGCAGTGCAACTTTGGTGAGGGTGAATACAGAACGCCCTGTTGCAAATGAATACCCAAAATTCCCGCTGAGGAAGCTTCTCATCCAGGAGATATATTGCATCACCATGGGTTGGTCGATGCCGTAATAATGACGAAGTTCGGCAATTTGCTGCGGATTTAGAGCGCCAGTTTCAATTCCAAATGCTCCAGTGATGGTGTTGCCTGGAATTACACGTAGAACTAAGAAAACAAATACTGAAATTCCAAAAAGAGTTGTGATCGCACTTGCTATACGTATAAATGTTGAAGAGAAAACTAATCGCCGCAGTTTGCTTATGCCCTGCATTGCGATGAGCCTCCTTGGTTTAACGAATAAATATCAGAAAGAAAATGAATAGTGGCGGTGCTCAAGAATTAACCTGAGCACCGCCACAGTTCAATTAGTTCATATCCACCTTACGAAGTTCAAGAAGTGAACCTGTAGCTAGTGGAACGAAGCCAGTTACGTTCTTTGCAGTAACGCGATACTCAAGCGGAGCAAAGAGCCATACCCACGCGGCGTTATTCTCGAGTTCTGCTGAGATTGCCTTATAGATGGCGGTGCGTTGTGTAACGCTGCCTGAAGCCTTGCCCTGTGTGAATAGGGAATCAAGAGTTGCTGATGAATAACCAGCTACCTTGTTCAAGTTACCTGTTGATGTGAAGTAACGGGTGTACATAGTGTCTGGATCAATCTTTCCGCCGTTGTTTGCAATTGCAGTACCGAAGTCTGCTGCCAACCAACGAGATACGAAAGTTGAATCATCGACAACATCAAGTTCCATAGTGATTCCAGCCTTTGCCAACTGTGACTTCAAGCTCTGGCCAATGCCAGCGATTGTTGCCTGTTGGGTTGGTGCAACCATGGTCTTAAATGTTAAGCCGTTTGGATATCCAGCAGCAGTTAGGTAGGCCTTGGCCTTTACTAGATCAACTTCTGGACATGGACGAGCTTTTGGATCTGACTTGTATGCAGGGCTGGTGATTGGTCCGATAACGGATCCATCTCCTGAAGCAGCTGTCTTTACAACTTCTGCACGGCTGATTGCACACTGAACAGCCAAACGCACGTTGAGATTATTAAATGGTGCTTGGCGAGCGTTGATCTGAAGTGCCATGTATGCAAGACCAGGAGTCTTGTACATGGTCAAGTTAGAACTAACTTGCTTTGCAACAAGTGGTGAGGTGATAACTGCGAACTGAACTGTTCCTGCATTCAGTGCTGAAAGGATTGATGCTTCAGTTGGGATAACGCGGAATGTAACGGTATCCAACTTTGGAGCGCCGCCCCAGTATGTTGAATTCTTTGTCAACTTAACTGATTGACCAGCATCCCATGAAACAAACTTGAATGGGCCGGTTCCGTTAACGGATCCTGCTTTGCCAACATTTCCAGCAGCAATATCTGTGCTTGAGAGCATGGCCATATTTACGCCATCGAGAGCTGCAAGAATTGGAACGTTAGGCTGGGTCAAAGTCAAAGTGACGTTGAGTCCAGATGCACTAATTGATTTAATAGTTGCGATGTTCGCACGAGCAGCAGCCTTGTTGGCTGGGTCAAGGATTCGATCCAATGATGCCTTTACATCTGTTGCATCAAATGCCGAACCGTCTTGGAACTTAACGCCCTTGCGAAGGTGCAAACGCAATTCTGTTCCGGCGGCATTGAAGCCCCATGATGTTGCAAGACCTGGACGAATCTGAAGCTTTGGACCAACTTCTACAAGTGATCCGTAGACCAATCCGAGTGCGCGAACAGTTGAGAAACTGGTTGCGCCTTGTGGATCGAGCTTGTCGATATCAAGAGTGATACCAACGACGAGATCCTTGCTTGCTGCCTGGGCAGGTGCCACGAGCACCACGCCTGCAACCAGTGCGGTGGCAACGCCAACGACTGCGATTTTCTTTCTTAACTTCACTTAATTCCCCTTTCAAGGATGGAACCATGGAGGACACAATGCCATGAAAAAAAACTTCATCGATTGACATCGACTGTGTAAATCATCGCCTTATTTAGAGCACAGGTCAAGCCGAACATGGTCACAGAGTTGTTATAAAACGCTATTCGGTTGCTAGCGCCTGGCGTACACGATTGGACGCACTATGCAGGCGATCTCGGGCTGCTGATGCATCGAGGCTAAGTAATAACATCAATATTGCAACTTTCACTTCATTCCCAGAATCCAAGAGCGCTTTCTTTGCTTCAGATCGTGTAGCCCCCGTGGCTTTTTCGATAATGCGAATAGCGCGATCTTGAAGTTTCTCATTGGTAACTTGTAGATCCACCATCAGATTTCCAAATGTCTTCCCTAAACGCACCATTGTGATTGTAGAAATCATATTAAGAACTAATTTCTGAGCCGTCCCAGATTTCAAACGAGTAGATCCAGCAAGTAATTCTGGTCCCGAATCAACTTCGATTGGGTGGTCAATATCTTTCGACATTTCAGAATTCGGGTTTGAAGTGAGTCCAATTGTTAGGGCGCCAAGTTTCTTCGCGTAAGCCAGTGCTCCCATGACATAAGGAGTCCGGCCGCTTGCAGCAATTCCTACAACACAATCTTTAGTTGTCAGATTCGCATGAACCAATTCCTGCTCACCTGCCGCAAAATCATCTTCGGCGCCTTCAACAGCATGCTTAAGTGCGCGATCGCCCCCTGCAATAAATGCAATCACCTGCTCTTCTGTCACAGAAAATGTTGGTCCACACTCGGCGGCATCTAAAACGCCCAATCGTCCAGATGTTCCTGCTCCAATATAAATAAGTCGACCACCTTGCAACATTCGATCAACAATTGCATCTATCGCACGTTCGATATTCGGCAGGACTAGCGCTACAGCTTTAGGAACTTCGGAATCACTTTCATTCATTGCTTGCAATAGTTCCGAAACGGACATGACATCAAGCAGGTGAAATTTGGCATCTACTTGTTCGGTGCGCAATTGCCCTAAATGGCCGAGTGATGCGTCTTCAGTCCCGTTTGTCATGAATACCTTTCGTAGTAAGAAAAGGATAAGCCTGAAAGTGAGTTTTGGAAACCAGACTAGGGGTTCTAGGCTGAAGTCATGTCGAGCTACTTACTCGCGGGACTAGTTATATTGATCGCAAATTTACTTCCTGCTTTTGCGCCACCGACCTGGTCAATACTTGTCTATTTTGTATTTCGCGAACATATGAATCCCGCACTCTTGGTGTTAATAGGTGTCGCATGCGCCACTCTTGGACGTGCTGGTCTAGCGATAACCTTCAGGAAAATTGCACCGCGATTACCTCGTGGTTACGTTGCCAATTTGGAACGTTTAGGCGCGCGTGTTAATACTGACTCGCGTAGCACCTGGGGGCTCCTCCTGCTTTTCTTTGTATCCCCCATTACTTCTGCACAATTATTCGAAGCAGCAGGCATCATTAAACAAATCGCATTGAAGCCGCTCCTTGTTGTTTTCGCCATGGGCCGCATCATCAGCTATTCGTTTTATGTATCGGGTGCTCACGTTTTAAGTTCGACTTCACTTGGCTCATTGATCTCACGCGAAATAACATCACCGCAGGCGATAGCTCTTCAAGTGCTCTTCATTGTTGGGCTTATAGCCCTCGGAAATGTGAAGTGGAAACAGCGACCTTAAGCAGTCGGCGCTTCCGTCAAATCTCCAGGCGTATCAGGCATGAGTGCCTTAAGCGAACCCGCAAAAGTAAATTTCGCTTCCGCGCCTTCTCCTTCAACGTCGACAACAATGATTTCTCCTGCTTTGAGTTCTCCGAAGAGAATCTTTTCAGAGAGCGCATCTTCGATTTCACGTTGAATAGTGCGGCGCAATGGACGCGCACCCATCAATGGGTCGTATCCGCGAGCAGCAAGTAATTCCTTGGCAGCCGAGGTCAATTCAATTCCCATGTCCTTGGCCTTCAAGCGATCATCAAGATTGGTGATCATGAGATCAACGATCTGAATGATCTCCAACTTGGTGAGCTGGTGGAAGACGATGATGTCATCGATGCGGTTCAGGAACTCTGGACGGAAATGAGTTTTGAGTTCATCTCCAACCTTTGCTTTCATGCGCTCGTAGTTGCTCAGCTCATCTTCAGAGTTAGCAAATCCGAGGCCCGCGCCCTTTGAAATATCGCGAGTACCTAAGTTGGTGGTCATGATGATGACGGTGTTCTTGAAGTCAACAACGCGACCTTGAGCATCTGTAAGTCGTCCATCTTCAAGCACCTGCAAAAGTGAATTAAAGATATCTGGGTGAGCCTTTTCAATTTCATCGAAAAGGACAACAGAGAATGGCTTACGGCGTACTTTCTCCGTCAACTGTCCACCCTCGTCATATCCGACAAACCCTGGAGGCGCACCGAAAAGACGTGATGCGGTGTGGCGCTCGGAGTATTCAGACATATCCAATTGAATAAGTGAGTCTGAACTTCCAAATAAGAATGCTGCCAAAGTACGCGAAAGTTCTGTTTTTCCAACACCAGATGGACCAGCGAAAATGAAAGAACCACCAGGACGCTTTGGATCTTTCAGTCCAGCACGTGTACGACGAATTGCTTGTGAGAGAGCCTTAATCGCTTGATCTTGGCCGATAACACGACGATGCAATTCATCTTCCATGCGAAGCAGACGTGCGGTTTCTTCTTCAGTTAATTTAAATACAGGAATACCTGTTGCAATAGAAAGTACTTCGGCAATGAGTTCTTCATCAACCTCGGTGACCATATCCAGGTCGCCGGCTTTCCATGTCTTTTCACGCTCTGATTTTTCAATCATTAAATTCTTTTCAGTATCGCGAAGTGCCGCAGCCTTCTCGAAATCCTGTCCATCAATGGCGGATTCCTTTTCTTTGCGTACCTTTGCGATTTTGTCATCAAATTCGCGAAGCTCTGGTGGCGCCGTCATGCGACGAATGCGCAGACGCGATCCTGCTTCATCAATGAGGTCAATCGCCTTATCTGGCAAGAAGCGATCTGAAACATATCGATCTGCCAACGTTGCGGCGGATACGAGTGCTGCATCGGAGATTGAAACACGGTGGTGGGTTTCGTAGCGATCACGAAGACCTTTGAGAATCTCAATTGTCTGCTCTAGAGATGGTTCAGCAACCTGAATAGGTTGGAAACGACGCTCAAGCGCGGCATCTTTTTCAAGGTGCTTGCGATACTCATCCAAAGTTGTTGCGCCAATTGTTTGGAGTTCGCCACGTGCGAGCATTGGCTTCAAAATACTTGCAGCATCAATTGCACCTTCTGCTGCGCCCGCACCAACAAGAGTGTGAATCTCATCGATGAACAAAATAATGTCTCCGCGGGTGCGAATTTCTTTCAGTACTTTCTTCAGACGTTCTTCGAAATCTCCGCGGTAACGGCTTCCAGCAACTAGTGCTCCAAGATCCAGGGAATACAGTTGCTTGTCTTTCAATGTTTCTGGAACATCTCCACGAACGATTGCTTGAGCAAGTCCCTCAACAACAGCAGTTTTACCAACGCCCGGCTCACCAATAAGTACTGGGTTATTTTTTGTGCGGCGAGATAAAACCTGCATTACGCGTTCGATTTCTTTTTCGCGACCAATAACTGGATCGAGTTTTCCCTCGCGAGCAGCTTGCGTGAGGTTGCGCCCAAATTGATCAAGAATTAGTGAAGTCGAAGGAGTTCCTTCAGCCGGTCCGCCTGTTGTGACGGTCTCTTTACCTTGATAACCAGAAAGAAGTTGAATCACTTGCTGGCGAACGCGCGCAAGATCGGCCCCTAACTTCATCAAAACTTGAGCAGCAACGCCTTCGCCTTCGCGAATAAGTCCAAGCAAAATATGTTCAGTACCGATGTAGTTGTGTCCCAACTGCAATGCTTCGCGAAGTGAAAGCTCGAGAACTTTCTTCGCGCGCGGAGTAAAAGGAATGTGCCCACTTGGTGCTTGTTGACCCTGTCCGATGATTTCCTCGACCTGCGAGCGCACCGCTTCAAGAGAGATGCTCAGGGATTCGAGCGCTTTGGCAGCAACGCCTTCGCCTTCATGGATAAGACCCAGAAGGATGTGCTCAGTACCGATGTAATTGTGGTTGAGCATGCGTGCTTCTTCTTGAGCCAAAACAACAACACGTCGGGCTCGGTCTGTAAAGCGCTCAAACATCAGGACTCCTTCTTGAAAACTGGCTAGTCGCTAAGCCTAATGCCACGCAGGGTAGCCCTGCGAGGCGAGCTTGTTCGTCACCTTTACAACCCTAGATATGGGCGATTTATGCCCGAGTCAACGGTAGATCTAGAGATATTTGAGCATGCGGGTATTACCCAGAGTATTGGGCTTGACGCTCTCAAGATCCAGGAATTCGGCGATACCAGTGTCATAGGAATGCAGAAGTTGCTTATACACCTCAGGCTCGACGGGGGTTCCCTCGATTTCTTCAAAGCCATGGCGCCCGAAAAATTGCGTTTCGAATGTGAGACAAAAAATACGTGAGACGCCGATATCTCGTGCACGTTTGATGATTGCCTCTAGAAGCAGGTGACCTACGCCTTTTCCACGCAAATGTTCTGCGACACCAACGGTACGAACTTCAGCCAAGTCTTCCCAAAGAACGTGAAGAGCTCCGCATCCAACAACTTCACCATCTTCTATTGCCACAGTAAATTCTTGGACGCTTTCATACAAAGTAACGGTCTCTTTTGAAAGTAAACGACGAGCCGGAGCATAGGTATCAATAATCTTACGAATACCTTTAATGTCAGTGGATTTTGCTGGACGAATTTCTATCATTGCTATTCACTCTCAGGCTTTACAAGTGGAAATAGAATTGTTTCGCGAATTCCTAAACCGGTGAGCGCCATCAGTAAACGATCTACGCCCATTCCGAGTCCGCCCATCGGAGGCATTCCAAATTCCATCGCGCGTAAGAAATCTTCATCCACACTCATGGCTTCGAAATCACCTTTAGCGCCAAGGGTCGCTTGCTCGACAAGACGCTCGCGCTGAATTACAGGATCGATGAGTTCGGAGTATCCCGTTGCTAATTCAAAACCATCCACATAGAGATCCCATTTTTCTACAACGCCTGGGAGTTCGCGATGGCCACGAACAAGTGGTGCATTATCGACAGGAAATCCCATAACGAATGTTGGTTCGTTAAGTTTGCCAGCAGTTACATGTTCGAAAATCTCTTCTGCCAATTTTCCAGTAACCCAGTTGGGGTCAATCTTCATTCCTAGTTTTTCAGCAATTTTCTTAAGGTCGCCAATAGATGTCAGCGCAGTTACATGTTCGCCGACTCCTTCAGAGATTGCGTCATAGAGTGAAATCTCTTTCCATGTTCCGCCAAGGTCAGATTCGCGACCATCATGATGGAGGGCAATGTGAGATCCAAAAATTGCAGTAGCTGCATCTTGAACGAGTGATCTGGCAACATCGGCGACCGTGCGCCAATCACCATAAGCTTCGTAACTTTCAATCATTGCAAATTCAGGTGAGTGACTTGAGTCGGCCCCTTCATTTCGAAAGTTTCGATTAATCTCGAAGACTCGCTCAATTCCGCCAACCACGCAACGCTTTAAGAAAAGTTCTGGCGCAATGCGCATGAACAAATCCATGTCATAGGCGTTGCTATAGGTCTTGAATGGTCGAGCTGCTGCGCCGCCATGTTGTACCTGCAGCATCGGTGTTTCTACTTCCAAATAATTTCGCGCATGAAATGTCTCACGGAGTGAGCGCATGACCGCTGGTCTCATGCGAGCATTAGAACGCGCTTCTGGGCGAACAATGAGGTCCACATAACGCATCCGAACGCGAGTCTCTTCAGACATCGGTTTGTGGTCATTTGGTAATGGACGCAAAGATTTCGAAGCTAACTGCCATGAGTTAGCAAGAATTGAAAGTTCGCCGCGCTTGGATGTAATGATTTCACCCGTGACGCTAACAATGTCGCCTAGGTCAATTTCACTCTTCCATGCATCAAGGGACTCTTCTCCAACTTTGTCGAGGGAGAACATGGCTTGCAGTTCTGTTCCATCGCCCTCACGTAAAGTTGCAAAACAAAGTTTTCCTGTGTCGCGCTTGAAAATTATGCGTCCAGCAACGCTCTCAATATCTCCGGTGGCAACATCAACTTCGAGACCAACATACTTGGTGCGAATATCAGCCAAAGATTTTGTTCGAGCAACACTGACGGGATAAGGCTCGACGCCTTTTTCGATCAGCCCAGCGCGCTTTTCCCGACGAATGCGTAATTGCTCGGGTAGGTCATCTTCAACAATTGGATTCTCAGTCATAGTGGGAGAACTCTACCGACTCAGGCATTTCTCTCGTGAATTAGGCGAAGGCCGATCAAGGTTAAGTCGGGTTCGTGATGATTAATCGTCTCTGAGATTCCCAATACGAGGGGCGCAAGTCCACCTGTCGCAATAACGGCAGGAGTTCCAGAATAAGTAGCACTGAGTTCTTGGCAAATTCGATGAACCAATCCATCGACTTGGCCAGCAAATCCGTAAATCGTGCCCGATTGAAGGGCTTCTACAGTGTTCTTGCCGATCACCGAACGTGGAAGCACAAGTTCTACTTTGCGCAATTGAGCGGCTCGTGCGGCAAGTGCATCAACAGATATTTCAATACCTGGAGCCAAAGCTCCCCCTAAAAACTCTCCTTTGGGTGAAACAACATCCAGATTGGTAGATGTTCCAAAATCAACAACGATTGATGAGCTATTTGGATAAAGCGTGTGGGCGGCTAGCGAGTTAACAATTCGATCTGCGCCGATTTCTTTTGGATTATCAACCAGAAGTGGGACGCCTGTTTTAATTCCCGGTTCAACAATCGTCACTCTGATATCGGAAAAATATGTGGCAATCATGGTGCGCAATTCGCGGAGAGTGGATGGAACCGTCGAACAAACAGAGAGTCCATCTATTTCATATCCAGCTATTAGCGCGCTGTACTGCAACCACAATTCATCTGCGGTGTTGCGTGGATCTGTTTTTACTCTCCACGATCTTGCTAGGCCTGAACCTTGAAAAACTCCAAGGACTGTATTGGTATTTCCTACATCAATAGTAAGTAGCACTTAGATCTCCGCCTTTAGGTCGAGTCCGATGTCTAATACTGGCGCAGAATGTGTGAGCGCGCCAATGGCTATGTAATCAACTCCCGATGCCGCATATGCACCTGCGTTTTCCAGGGAGATTCCCCCAGATGCCTCCAATTTGCAACGACCTGCCGTGATTACAACAGCCTGCGCACATTGCGCGGGAGTCATGTTATCTAGAAGTACTAGGTCTGGCTTGTGGGCCAGAATTTCACGCAGTTGATCCAAGGTATCCACTTCGATTTCGATATCAATCTCGGGAAATTGTTTACGAACTCGTTCGAAAGCCAAACTTACATTTCCGGCCGCTTCAATGTGATTATCTTTAATCAACGCAGATTCGCTCAGTGACATTCGATGATTTATGCCGCCGCCCATTCTCACCGCGTACTTCTCTAGTTCGCGATAACCGGGAGTTGTTTTTCTCGTATCGCGAATTTTCGTCTGAGTACCAGAAACTGCATCTACCCATTGACGAGTTAATGTAGCAATTCCGCTGAGGTGTCCGAGGAAATTTAGAGCGGTTCTCTCTGCAAGCAGAAGTTTCCTGGTGCTTCCTTTAGCACGAAGGATTTCCGTACCTGATTTTACATAATCGCCATCGCCAACCATCAGTTCGATATCCGTAATACCCACACTTTCGAGCGTCGCCTTCGCAACCGCTAACCCTGCAATTACTCCTGATTTTCGCGCAGCAAAGTGCGCGGTCGCTTGTTCCTGATCGTTTACGGTCGCAACCGAGGTGACATCTTCTCCGCCAGCTAGATCCTCAACTAAAGCGCGTTGAATAAGGTCATAAGTTGCTGATGAAACGGAATCATGACTCATTGCTTGTCTACCTCTTGAAAAGTTGTGTGCCAATTACCTGACTTATCCATCTGCTGAAGAATTCTCTTAGACCAAGCGGGTAACTTCTCGGGGAAATCTTCCCGCCAATGCGATCCGCGAGTTTCCTCCCGCTGCAAAGCCGAGCGCACAATCGCTTGAGCAAGTTGGAATAGGTTTGTTGTTTCCCACGCTTCCACGCACGGGCCATCACTTCTATGTTTTCTTATTTCATCGAGATCAATTTCTGTTGAGGTCAATGATTCACGCGAACGTAAAACACTTGCTCCTCGACTCATTGTTGCTTGAATTTGTTTACGTATCTGAGGATCCAAGAGAAATGTTGGCTCATCAACAATAACTGGAGCAGAGAATTCCCTCGTGCTCGACGCAATATCTGCAGCGATACGGGCACTGAAAACAAGTCCTTCAAGCAATGAATTCGATGCGAGTCGATTTGCGCCATGCACGCCCGAGCATGCGGTCTCACCACAAGCATAAAGTCCTTCAACGCTTGTGTGACCATTGAGATCTACACGCACTCCTCCAGATGCATAATGTGAAGCTGGGGCAACTGGGATTAAATCTTTTAGCGGATCAATTCCATGCGCCAAACATGAGGCATAAATTGTTGGGAAGCGCTCTGCAAAACCTTCAATGTGGCGCACATCGAGCCAAACGTGCCGAGCACCTGTTTCATTCATGTGGCGCATAATCGCCTTTGCAACAACATCGCGCGGTGCCAATTCTGCAAGTTGGTGAATTCCTTGCATAAAACGAACGCCTTTATCATCAACAAGATATGCACCTTCACCGCGAACTGCTTCACTAATCAATGGCTGCTGACCCTGTGAACCATCACCTAACCATAAAACTGTTGGGTGGAACTGAATGAATTCAACGTCAGCAACATTCGCACCGGCGCGAAGAGCAAGTGCAACTCCATCACCTGTTGATACAGATGGATTAGTTGTCTGAGCAAATACTTGACCAAGGCCACCTGTAGCTAGAACGACAGCTCTTGCCATTGCCTGTCCAACGCCATCTCGTGTTCCTGCCCCAATGACGTGCAAAGTAACTCCACATACTGCGCCACTGCTGTTCTTAAGCGCATCCAATACAAGGGCGTGTTCTACAACCTCAATTTCAGGATCGTTGTGGACTGCAGCCAAGAGAGCGCGTGAAACTTCTGCACCTGTTGCATCCCCGCCTGCATGAAGGATTCGATTTCGCAGGTGCCCACCTTCACGGGTCAGCGCAATTTCACCAGTTGCTTCTTTATCAAAGACAGCTCCACGAGCGATTAATTTGCGAACCGCCTCTGGTCCCTCTGTAACAAGAACTCTGACAGCTTCGATATCGCATAATCCCGCTCCTGCAACGAGGGTATCTTTTTCGTGTTGGTCAGGAGAATCACCAGGCCCAAGAGCAGCGGCAATTCCTCCTTGTGCCCACTTGGTAGATCCTTCATCCACGCTTGCTTTCGTCACAAGTAAGACAGAAAGTCCGTATGTTCGAATTTGTAGCGCAGTGGTTAATCCAGCAACTCCAGAACCAACAACAATCACATCAGCTGATGCGGTCCACCCAGGCTTTGGTGCTAGCAATTTCATATTGAGTCCAACTGCAACGAAGAAAGTAATTGTTCAACAGGGCCATGTCCTGGAAGTTGAGCCTGAGGATCTATTTCTAACCATGGAGCAAGAACAAATGCTCGCTCATGAGCCCGCGGGTGTGGCAACAAAACATCGGGGTCGGAACTAACAAGATCTCCATATGTAATGAGATCTAGATCAATCACACGTGGGCCCCATTTTTCTTCGCGCAAACGACCCATACTTTTTTCAATTCCGTGCATGAGATTGAGTAACTCACGAGGAGTTAATTCACTTTCAATAATGCATATTGCATTGAGAAAATCATCCTGTGGTGGCCCACCTACAGGCTTTGTTTTATGAAAAGATGAAACGGCTAAGAAATCTGTTGCTTCTTTGAGAAGTCCCACCGCGAGTTCCATTGCTGCTTTGGGGTCATCAAGATTCGCACCTAATGCGATTACAGCCTTCATCGTTGACGTTCAATCGAGACAGAAATGTCGAGGATTTCGACATTCACGGGTGCTTGCGGTTTGTGAACAATGACCTTTACGGAATCGACTAAGAGGAATTGCTTCAAAATATCATCGGCAATATCTGCCGCCAACTTCTCAATAAGTTGTACTGGTGTTCCTACAATATGAGTAACTACAACATCGCAGACCGCTCCGTAATCAATCGTGTCTTCCAATGAGTCGGTTTGTGATGCCCTCGTTAAATCGGCAGAAAGTTCAATATCAACAAAGAACTCTTGGCCGTTCTTACGTTCATGCTCAAATACTCCGTGATAACCAAAGCCTTGTATCCCCTGAAGTGAGATGACATCACTCATCGGAGCCGCCCTGCAATTGCGATGGCATCTCTATGTGGTCTCACGCTGTGAACTCTAACTCCCCAAATGCCCTGGTTTGCAATCAGGGCAGTAAGGGCCACCGTCGCTTCCTCGCGATCATCTGGGGATTGCGCATTTACGGCAGATCCAAGGAATCTCTTGCGGGAAGCCCCGATTAATACTGGAAAACCAAGCTCTTTAATGGCATCTAGATTATTGAGGAGCGCCCAGTTGTGATCTGCTTCTTTTGCGAAACCTAAACCTGGATCCAAGATGAGATTGCTGCGCGAAATTCCAGCCGCGAGTGCTTCTCTTGCCCGTTCTGCTAATTCTGCAAGAACATCCTTCACCACGTCCTGGTAAACCGCGAGAGATCCCATCTCCTGGGAATTTCCGCGCGAATGCATCGCAATATATGGACACCCCAGCGATGCAACAGTCGCCAACATGTCTGCATCAGCCAAACCTGCGCTAACGTCATTCACGATTGTTGCACCGCTTTGAATTGCTGCGCGAGCAGTCGATGCTTTTTTTGTATCAATACTTATGGCCACGCCGGTTCTCTTAAGTGCCTCAATTACAGGTATGACCCGCGATTGTTCTTCATCTGTAGAAATTTGCTCTGCACCTGGACGCGTTGATTCACCACCAATATCAATTACGTCTACTCCTACATCTATCATCACCAACGCACGTGCTACCGCTAAATCAGTTGTGTGAAAGCGCCCGCCATCGGCAAATGAATCAGGTGTGACATTGAGAATCCCCATGACAATCATGCGATCTGAAGGTAGACCAAGAATTGTCATGTTTACTTACCGTTTTGTAATAAGGCTAATTGCTTCGGCGCGCGTTGTGGAATCTCTCAATACACCGCGCACCGCGCTAGTAATTGTTCGGGCTTCTGTTTTTCTTACACCACGCATAGACATGCATAAGTGTTCACATTCAATAATCACAATTACTCCTGCAGGATTGAGAATTTCCACAATTGCATCAGCGATTTGAGAGGTCATGCGCTCTTGTACCTGCGGACGACGTGCGTAGAGATCCACTAGTCGTGCAATTTTCGATAGACCCGTTACGCGACCCGATGGGATATATCCAACGTGTGCAACTCCATGAAAAGGTGTCAGGTGATGCTCGCAGTGTGAGAAGACATCAATGTCACGAACAATCACTAGCTCTTCGTGGCCGATATCAAATGTTGTTGCTAAGACATCCTCTGGAGATTGCCAAAGCCCCGCGAAGTTTTCCGCCAACGCGCGTGCAACTCGTGCAGGTGTTTCGCGTAAGCCTTCTCTCTCTGGATCTTCTCCAATAGAAAGGAGTAATTCCTTTACCGCAGCTTCGGCACGATTTTGATCAAAGGCGTTACTTGCCCGTCCATCATTTGGCCCCATGGAAATAGGCGAAATGTCACTCACTGGTTTTCTTTGCCTTTCGCGCCTTTTTTACTGGGGCAACTTCAACAGGAGCAAGGGCTGGCTGAGTTGGCACGGGTGGGAGCTCGGAAGGGATTCGTGTTGGCGAGCCTGTCCATTTAGGTCGCTTATCCCATGTCTTTACTTTGGCGAAAATTTCTGCGATCTCTTCTTTGTTGAGTGTTTCTCGCTCAAGAAGTTGAACAACCATTTCATCAAGAATCGTTCGGTTCTGCTCCAAGATGTCATAAGCCTCTTGATGCGCAGTTTCAATCAGACGGCGAATTTCTGAATCGACAACTGCGGCAATGCTTTCAGAGAAGTCACGGGTGTGTCCGTAATCGCGACCCATGAATGGTTCGGAAGCGTCGGTACCAAGTTTGATCGCACCAATTGCTTCTGTCATTCCATATTGCGTAACCATTGCACGTGCCAGTGATGTTGCTTTTTCAATGTCATTGCTTGCGCCCGTGGATGGATCATGGAAAATTAATTCCTCGGCGGCGCGTCCACCTAATGAATATGCCAATTGATCAAGTAATTGATTTCGAGTCACTGAATACTTATCTTCATCAGGTAAAACCATTGTGTAACCCAGCGCACGACCACGAGGCATAATCGTAATTTTGTGAACTGGATCCGTATGTGGCATTGCGTGAGCAACGAGTGCGTGACCTGCTTCGTGATAAGCAGTGACTCGGCGTTCTTCTTCGCTCATGAGACGGCTCTTGCGCTGTGGACCGGCCATAACGCGATCGATTGCCTCATCTAATTCGGAATTGCCAATAACTTTCTTTTCCTCGCGCGCAGTAAGCAAAGCCGCTTCGTTCAAGACATTTGCTAAGTCAGCGCCAGTAAACCCAGGGGTACGACGTGCATAGGCAAGAAGTTCCACGTCTTTAGCAATCGGCTTACCTTTTGCATGAACAGTAAGGATTGCCTCGCGCCCCTTTAGATCTGGACGCTCTACGGGAATTTGTCGATCAAAACGTCCTGGACGAAGTAGCGCAGGATCCAAAACATCAGGTCGGTTTGTCGCGGCAATCAAAATAACTGAACCGTTGCTTTCGAAACCATCCATCTCAACGAGAAGCGCATTGAGGGTCTGTTCACGTTCATCGTGGCCACCACCCATACCCGCGCCACGTTGGCGGCCCACTGCATCAATTTCATCAACGAAAACAATGGCAGGGGCGTTCTCTTTTGCTTGAGTGAAAAGGTCGCGAACACGAGCGGCTCCGACACCGACAAACATTTCAACAAAATCTGAACCTGAGATGGAATAGAAAGGCACGTTCGCTTCTCCTGCAACAGCCCGCGCAAGTAGCGTTTTACCTGTTCCTGGAGGGCCATAAAGCAAGACACCTTTAGGAATCTTGGCACCCAGAGCAACATATTTAGGTGGGTTCGCAAGAAAATCCTTAATCTCCATCAATTCTGCAACAGCCTCTTGCGCCCCAGCAACATCTGCAAATGTTGTTTTAGGAACATCGTTGGTCTGTAATTTCGCTCGGGATTTTCCAAATGAGAATGCGCGAGCGCCACCATTGGCTTGACTCATCATTAAGAAGAATAGGAAACCGATAATTAATATTGGTCCGAAAGAGAAGAAGATGGAAAGCAAAAGCGATTGGCTAGCAACTTTAACCGTCCAGGATCCAGGAGGTGGGTTGCTTGTGAGTGCGTCAATCAGGGTTGGTTCTTCGCCAGTTATATATGAAGATTGAACTTTCGTTGCGCCTTTAATTGTGTTTCCTGATTTAAGGATCGCTTGAATCTTTTGGTCTTTATCGACGAGAACAACGGATTCAACTTGACTCTTCGCAATAGCATCCAAAATCTGAGAAGTACTGACTTGAGTGTATTGATTACCCGCGCTAGAGATCTGTCCAAAAATTGTTACACCGACAATCGCAGCAAGAATCCAGAAAAGTGGCCCGCGAAGTATCCGTTGATACCGAGTCATCGGTTTCTTCGGCTTCACATTCTTGGAAAGCTTCTTTTTTTCATCCGCCATGATTTTTTGTGAACTCTTCTCTTAGGAGTAAATGTGCTTAGCTAAAACGCCAACAAAGGGTAGGTTGCGATATTTCTCGTTGTAATCAAGTCCGTAGCCCACAACGAAATCAGATGGAATTTCAAAT
The DNA here is from genome assembly GCA_903928745.1 of uncultured Actinomycetes bacterium. GTDB lineage: Bacteria > Actinomycetota > Actinomycetes > Nanopelagicales > Nanopelagicaceae > QYPT01. The sequence continues at coordinate 18,709 of CAIYRR010000069.1, forward strand.
CCAACATACTTCACAGGCACTTCGACTTTAGCAGCATCTGGTTTGCGCAAGATCGCAAGAATCTCAACACTCTTTGCTCCACGCGATTCGAGGTTGGACTTAAGCCATGAAAGAGTTAAACCTGAATCAACGATGTCTTCAACGATAAGAACCTCACGCCCAGTGATATCGCGATCAAGATCTTTCAAAATGCGTACGACGCCACTTGATTTGGTTCCGGAACCGTAAGAAGAAACAGCCATCCAATCCATTTCAACATGTTGCTGCAGTGCACGAGCCAAATCAGCCATTGCCATCACTGCACCTTTAAGCACACCAACTAATAAGAGATCACGATCTGCATAATCTGCATCGATACGCGCAGCTAATTCTTTAATTTTTGCTTGAAGGTCTTCTTCGGTCACGATGACGCGTTCTACGTCGTTGCCAATTGCTGAAAGATCCACGGTGCCTCGCTGCTCTTAAGTCGGGTCGGATGATGGGGCTAAGAGCGAAAGTCTGCCCGATAATCGCGCAACCTTCACACCGCCCGGAAGGCTAGAGGCTCCCTGACCATGCCAAGAGGTGACCAAAGCCTCAATAGTGCTCACATGATCGGCGCTAATTGAGCCTGAAGGGGCGCCTGCCGCATAAATGGCCAGACGGATAATTCGGGTGCGGACGGCTTTTGGGAGTTTCTCCAAGAGGGAAATATCCAGCGAACTTGGATCCATCGCAGAATATTCACGCCAGGCCCAATCATCGAGGGCATCGGCATCATCTCGAAGAAGATCAGCGCTGCGAGCCAGGGCGTGAGAAACGCCAGGCCCTAGTGAATCTTCAAGGATGGGCAAAAGTGTGTGGCGCACGCGAACGCGTAAATAAGCCTCGTCAATATTCTGAGGATCATCCCAAGGGGTAAGTCCTACTTCAGCGCAGGCAGAAATGGTTTCTGCGCGAGTGATGCCCAGCAAAGGGCGCGAATAGATGCCATTGTCCTTAGCCATTCCTGAAAGCGAACGCGCTCCCGAACCCCGTGCAAGTCCAAGTAAAACTCCTTCGGCTTGGTCATCGAGTGTGTGACCTAGAAATACTTTTGTCGCACCATACTTCTCCGCCATTGCATCCAGTGCTTCGTATCTGGCCCGACGAGCCGATGCTTCCATGCCATCGGTTAAATCAACCGTGACCGGCAGATTTTCACATTTCTCGATTCCAAAACCCAACATTTGTTGAATCACTTTGGCAGCCTGTAAATCCGACCCCGCCTGCAGTTGATGATTGATCGTTACGCCAATTACATCAATGACTAACTTCTTTGCTTCGATAGCAATTGCATAACTCATGGCCAAAGAATCTGCGCCACCAGAACAGGCAACAATTATTTTCTCGCCCGGTGCACACTTGATTAATTCGCTTCGCACAGCGCTACGGATTCCCACCATCGCGCTATTCGCCATCATGGAGATAAGACTAGACCCGACCGCCAAATGGCATAAGCCCGTTGATGCTGTACATATTGGAATAAATCAGGCCCTTACTGCGCGAATTTGCTTCCCACATCATTCCATTGCCGGCATAAATCGTAATGTGGTGGATTGACCCAACCGTTCCATTAAATGAATAAAAGAGAAGGTCTCCGGGCACTAGGTCAGCAAATTTAACGTGCATCGTCGCAACTGAATAAAGGGCCGCGTTCAGGCGATCCCATCCTGGATACCCAAGACCTGCAGATTTGTAGGCTGCATAAACTAAACCAGAACAGTCATAGGAATTTGGACCTTGCGCGCCCCACACATATGGCTTGCGCGCCAGAACTTGCTTCTTCGCATATGCGACAGCTTTTATTCGCTGAGCCTCCGTAGATCGAATCGTTGAGCGACCCTTAAATCCGAGATCTGGCCACACTTTCTTCTGTCCTGGAGTTACTGCTGCCTGATTAGCGTTAGCTTCTTCAAGAAGTGCAAGTTGCCTTTGCTGTTCAAGCGTCGTGCGAACTTTCTTTGCACTTGCTAATTCCTTCATCAATTTATCTTGAACCTTTTGTAACTTGCTCACTTCAACTTGTTGAGCGGCCTTTGCATCATCGGCAATCTTTTTAGCCGCTGCAACTTTTTCGGTAGCCACTATCTGAGCGGCCTTTGCATCATCGGCTTGCTTCTTTGCCGCGCGCGCAACAATTTCTGCAGCTTTATATCGATCAAGCGCGGTGGAGTTATTTGAACCCAGTGTTCCGAGAATTGAAAGTCGATCTGCAAGATCTTGTGGGCCATTTGAACTCAAGAGCGGTTCGATATCTGTGAGTCCTCCACCCATGATGTAAGCATTGGAGGCAAGTCTTCCGATTACACGATGTGCTGCAGAGACAGCCTCTGAAGTTAATTTCGCATGTGCAGCTGCTGCTGTGGAAACCTTGATGGCGACACTTAACTCCGCTTGCGCGCGTTGATAAGAAGCTCTCGCGGCGTCAGATTTTGCAGTGAGCGTTCGAAGAGTTTGATTTGCTGCATTAAGTGTCGCTGCGGCTTTATTGGCTGCGGTTCTCTTTGCTGCTTCTGCTTTTTTTGCCGCTTCAATTTGAGCCAAAGTTGGTTTAGGGGTTTTTGCGTACGCCGGAGTTGTACTGCAGAGCAATCCTGCAACCATGGCAAAAGCAATCACGCGCGTGCGTCTCACTGGGGAACCTCCTGAGGGCATAATGCTAAATCATTGACCTGCAATTAATGAGTAGAAATGGCCCGTGTCTTTAGTTGGCCACATCTCTGCGCCTAAATAAAACAGAGATAACTACCACTCCAACAACGAGATAGGCCGATACCACCCACATTGCATGCGAATACGAAGCGGTGAAATCCCCGCCTGATGACAAAGTTGTGATTAGTTGTCCAGGCATCCATTTCCCAGAATTCTTAACTGTTGCGGCAATGATGTTTTCAATAATCAAAAGCCAAGCAACTCCCAAAGAAATAGCTGGAATTGGTGCGCGGAAAACTAAACCAAGAATCATTCCCACTGTTCCATATGCAATAACAGAGAGGAAAACATTGATGAATGTATGGATCAATGAAGTCCCTGCATCAGCCGTCGTCCATGCAGTTGTAACAACTTTTGCCTTACCAGAGAGTCCAAAGGCAAGGGCCGTACTCACTGTGGCGGAGACGATTACCGAGACCAGTGCAAAGGAGCACATTGACAAGAACTTACCTAATAACAAAGTAAGTCTTTTGGGTTGGCGAACCAATAAATTGCGAAGCGTTCCATGTGTGTATTCCTGCGCAGTTTGAGATGCAAAAACGCAGAGCGCAACTAGACCAAGTAATCCCGCAGAACTACTAAAACCAATAGTCAGTCCATGAGCAAGCTCAAGAGTTTGACGCGTAACCATTTGTCCTTCACGAGCGTTACCTCGGGCAGAATCGATGAGTAGGAAAAGTAAGGAGGTAACCAATGCAGTTACTCCAGCCACGGCGCCCATGGTTCCCAGAAAGAGTGTTGGACGGCGAAGTTTGCGCCATTCGGCAAAGAAAACGCGAATCATTCTGAGTCCCCCGTCATTTCAAAGAAGGTTTCTTCCAGTGAAGGCAATACCGGTGCAAGTTGCGACAAAATTATTCCTGCATCGAATGCCATCTTGTTAAGAATCGGTGCCCACTCTGTTGGTCCAAGAATGTGTGCAGCATCTTCGATAATTGTTCCTTCATGTCCTGCGTTGTGTGCAATCTCTAGTAACTTCTTGAGATCTTGCGAATCCAAACTCTTGGCAATAATTGTTGGTTGTTGACGCAGCAATAGATCTTGAGTTTTGCCAGCAAATATGACTTCACCTTTGCGCAACATCACTAATGAATCACTAATCACTTCAATTTCAGAAAGTAAGTGTGAGGAAACAAAAACAGTGGTTCCCTCATTTGCGAGTTCACGTAGTAATTCGCGAATCTCCTGTATGCCTGCAGGATCGAGTCCATTTGTTGGTTCATCGAGCATCAACAAATGTGGACTTGGTAATAACGCAGCTGCAATACCAAGTCGTTGCTTCATTCCGAGTGAATATGTTTTATATTTTGAATCTCCGCGATCACCAAGACCGACGCGATTGAGCAAACCTTGAACCATGTCGGTGTCATATCCGCCGAGAGTTGCGAGCACTCTTAAGTTCTCCGCACCAGACAAAGCGGGATAAAACGCTGGCCCTTCAATCATTGCGCCTACTCGATGGAGATAACGCTCTGGATGATTAATTGGTTGACCCAAGATCGTGCCACTTCCACCGGTTGGGGTGATTAAACCCAACAACATTCGCATAGTTGTGGTCTTGCCAGAGCCGTTAGGGCCAACGAAGCCACAAACGGTGCCGAGTGGAACTTCGAAATTCGCATGCGAAACAGCTGGTCTTTCACCATAGATCTTGGTGAGGTCTTTAACTGAAATCGCCAGCTCAGGATTTGTTTGAGTAGACATGTTCGCACCTTACACTTGCCACATGAGTAAACGCCCCTGGGGTTATCAACCTCAGAACCAACGCCCCGAACCATCTTGGGAGTTGCACCCTGACACGCATGCAATACGCACGGGTTTGGCTCGTTCGGGCTTTGGGGAAACATCTGAGGCGCTTTATCTCAACAGTGGATTTACCTATTCAAGCGCCGAACAAGCGGAATCTTCTTTCGCTGAAGAAACAGATCACTTTCTTTATGGACGTTTCGCAAACCCAACAATTTCAATGTTTGAGCAACGCCTCGCCGCAATCGAAGGCGCGGAGTTATGCGTCGGTACAGGTTCTGGCATGTCTGCAATGTTTGCCTCCATTGCATGTCTCGTTAAAGCCGGAGATCACATCGTCGCTTCTGCCTCAATGTTTAGCTCTTGCTATGTAGTCCTTATGGAAATCCTTCCAAAGTGGGGAATCACCACCGAACTCGTTAAAGGTAATGACCCAGATGTTTGGGCAAAAGCGCTTTCCAAACCAACGAAAGTTGTTTTCTTGGAAACACCAAGTAATCCAATGTTAGATGTTGTCGATATTCGAATGGTCAGCGAATTGGCACACAAAGTTGGTGCGACAGTGATCATCGACAATGTGATGGCTTCTCCTGTATTACAAAAGCCACTCGAACACGGCGCAGATGTGGTTATGTACTCTGCAACCAAACATATCGACGGCCAAGGTCGCGTTCTGGCTGGAGCGATCTTGGGAAGTGCCGCCTACATCAAAGAACAACTCAATCCTTTTATCCGCCATACCGGACCATCTCTGAGTCCTTTCAATGCGTGGGTTCTCGTTAAATCATTAGAAACGATGAGTATGCGCGTCGAGCGCATGAATACCAGCGCACAGTTAATTGCTGAATTCCTAGAAACGCGTCCTGAAATCAAATCAGTTCGTTATCCCGGCTTGAAATCCCACCCAGGTTATGCGGTTTCTCAAAAGCAGATGGATGGTGGCGGATCTACCATTGGAATCGAATTTGCGGGAAAACGCGCTGAAACATTTGCCTTCATGAATGCACTGCGAGTTATAGACATTTCCAATAACTTGGGTGATAGCAAATCGCTTATTACGCACCCTGCATCAAGTACGCATAGGCGTTTAGCCCCTGAAGTCCAAGCTGAAATGGGAATTACTGAGTCAGTGTTAAGACTTTCTGTTGGACTCGAACATCCTGCAGATCTACTGAGGGATATTGAACAAGCGCTTTAAATTACGAGTTGAGCCACAACTAAAAGCAATGAATACAAACTCAAATACGTAATGGACCAATGAAAGATTTTTCCGGCAGTTTTTGCATATGAGTCTGAATTATCTCGCAATTGCAGGAGTTGATAAGCAAATACCAATCCGAGTGCAATCGTAATGATTAGGGCCCAAAGTGGAAGTTTTGCTGTCTCAATTAATACGACCGATGAAATGATCATCGCAATTGTGTGAAACCACATTTCAACTCGGACGCGGGCCCTTGTTGCAACGACAGGAAGCATAGGAACACCAGCTGCTGCATAGTCATCTTTATATTTGATTGCCAGAGCCCAAAAATGTGGTGGTGTCCAAAAGAAAATTACTAAGAAAAATGCGAGCGCGGACACTGACAATGAGTTTGTAATTGCTGCCCATCCGATGAAAACAGGCATACATCCCGCTGCTCCACCCCACACAATATTTTGTGCAGTCCGGCGCTTTAGCCCCATTGTGTAAACAAGAACGTAAAATGCAATCGCTACAAGAGTTAACAACGTAGCCATCGGCGTTGTGAAAAACCAAAAGATGATGAGAGAAAGCAAACCAATTGCAGTTGCAAATATTGTTGCTTCTTTCTTATTAAGAACTCCAGTAACAAGTGGGCGTTTTGCGGTTCGCGCCATTAATTTATCTAAATCATTTTCAATAACCATATTGAATGCATTTGCCGACCCTGCAGCTAAGGTTCCGCCACCAATTGCAGCCAGTGTTACACCCCAACCAGGTAATCCTTTTTGGGCCAAGACCATCGCGGGCAAAGTTGAGATCAATAAAAGCTCGACAACCCTCAATTTCATGAGATCTATGTATCCACGGGCTTGTTCGCGCATGGGAGCACGCGTGGGGATTGTCATTGGGCAAGATTACTCAGCAATGCTGAACGCTGTTCCCAGGATCCTCACAGATAGACGGGTTAATTTTCACCTAACGAAAGGGAGTCACCATGACAACGAATACGCCAAAGCCTGAATGGTTTCAGCTCGCAGATGCCGATAACGAGGGCGCACTAAGCCGCCGTAGCCGGATTACCCGCCGTGGACGCGTTGTGGCCTTGACTGCTCCCCTTCTCCTAGTAGCCACCGCCTTTGGCTTTGCCCAAGCATCCGAGCAAGGAAGCACCATTGCCACCCAATCTGTGGCCTCGGCCCCTGTTGCTCAAACTTCTCCTGCTTCGACACCTGATGTAAGCCAACCAGTGTCCGTAGCGACACACACTGCCTCCCAAAGTTCTTTATCTAAGCCAGCCTCTTCCACTTCACTTGGAGCGCTGAGCGCACCAAAGGTGAAGATTGCTGCTGGATCCGGCGACGATGGAGAAGGCGATGACGAAGGCGACGATCAAGAAGGCGAAGACGACTAAGGAAGATATTCTCAGGGGATGCGACCGCGTCCCTTCATCTTCATGCTTCTGAGCGCCCTTTTATTTGCCGCAAGTTTCACATCTGAATCCAATGCTGATGACACTCTCACCGCAACGACTCGTTCAGTAACGACAAGTTCGGTTTCCACAAAACTTGTTCTTGCCAAAACAATTTTTGGCGTGATCACACCGAAGTCTGTCCGTGCTTCAGGAACTGGACTCGTCAGCGCACATAACATGATGTATCGCCACTCTGTAACTATTTACGACTCTCACACTCTTGAACTACTCCACACCGTGCCTGACACGGTTGAACTCTCGAAATTCGGATACACGCAATATTCCGGGAATTACAAAGGTGCGCCGGTTGAGGGGTCATATTCACCCGACGGAAAATATCTTTATGTAACAAATTACGCGATGTACGGAAAAGGGTTTGACCATGAAGGTCATGACACCTGCAGCCCCGCATCGAAATTTGATCGAAGTTTTCTCTACCGGATTAATCTGACTAGCTACGAAATCGACGCGATCTACCAAGTGGGAGTAGTGCCTAAGGTTGTTGAAGTCACGCCAGATAATAAATATCTTCTCGTAACCAATTGGTGTTCCTATGACCTCACTGTCATTTCTGTAGCAAGTCAAAAAGTTATCAGGACAATTCCTATCGGCGCCTACCCACGAGGCATTGTTGTTTCGAAAGATTCAACGACTGCCTACGTTGCACAAATGGGCGGAGCAACTATTCACCAAATCGATTTGAAAACATTCAAAACCAAACTAATTCCGATTGGTGTGAATCCTCGCGCCATCGTTTTATCCCCTGACAATACAAAACTCTACGCAACACTCAATCTGTCAGGAAAAGTCACCGCTTACGACCTTCTTAAGCACCGAACAATCGCCACGGTAACAACAGGCAAAGCAGCTCGAAGTCTTGCAATTTCAAGTGATGGGACAGCCCTATTTGTAGTTAATTTTGAAAGTGGAACAGTTTCAAAGTTAAATGCAGCAAATTTGAAGATCCTTCAAACTGTAAAAGTCTGTACGCAACCCATCGGTGTTACATACGATTCAACAACAGATAGAACCTGGGTCGCCTGTTATCTAGGACAAATAAAGGTCTTCAATAACCTCTAAATAGTTGGACTTGGCGAGGTTTCAGAAGTTGGTTCCACTACGGGAGCGCTCAACGGAGCGGCCAATTTTCCAAATAATTTATCAATCACCGTACGTGCATTATTAGTTGGAGTCCAACCCACGCGAATTCGATCAGCAATTGCCACAACTATGTATTGGCGATCAGCTGAATCAACATAACCAGCCAAGCTCACCGTTCCATCTAAAGTTCCAGTTTTTGCATGAACAAGACCGACAGCTTGCGGTGCGGTTGTTAAATATCTTTTTTCGAGAGTTCCAGAGACTCCAGAGATCGGAAGTCCTTCATAAATCGGAAGAAATTTTGGATTGTCTCGGATGGTTTGCAAAAGATCAGCAACTACTTTCGCGGTCACCCGATCTTCTTTGGATAATCCACTTCCATCGAAAATCTCAAGTCCGGTTGTGTTAACTCCAAGCCGAGCTGCAGCGTCGTGAATTGTAAGAGAGACGCCTAACGGGCTCATGCCATATCCGGCAACACTGGCTGCGTTGAGAACCATCCGATTGGCCAAATTATTATCACTCCATAAAATCGCGAACTCAACCATTTCTCGGACTGTTGGAGAAATTACTGTCGCGATTTCTTCCTTTGAATTAGCAGCGACATCACCGGGTGATATTGGAGTAAGTGTTGCTTTAAAACCTGCATCCTTAAATGCAGATTTAATTAAATCTGCATCTTTAGTAAAGATTCCGGTGTAATGAATCACAACACTCTGAAAGGCTTTACCTTGGGAATTCTTCAATACTGGGATGGCTTTTTTCACTAGATTGCCGATCCAGGCTCTCTTATTAGAGACTGAATCTTTATATGTTGCCGTTAACCAAGGATCATGCGAGCCAACAAGAACCAAGTTTGCCGACTTACTCCCAGAAAAAAGATGAGTCGCATATCGAGTTTCCGGATCCAAGAACTCCAAAGTCGCGGTCGCTGCAAAAACCTTCATCACCGAGGCCGGTTTTCGAGGGGATGTGGAATCTTTTTCAAAAACAACTTCTCCCGTCGAGCGATCAATAACGATCATCGCTGGGTTGGCAAGTGAAGGAGAAAGTGCAGCTTGCTCAAAGTACTGAACGATTTTCGATGGAGGAAGGGTCGTCGCACCATGGGCAGGGAAAACGCCAAAGTTGAGGATGACAACTAATGACGTTGCGAGAACCTTCTTCATAAAACTATTTCCAGAAAAGCGCGATGAGAATGTTTAGCGTTGTGAGTCCTACCAAAGTGAGCCAGATAGAGTTCTTAAGCTCTGGCTTCTTCACATTGCGGAATCCGATAACGATTATCGCTAGAAGAACAAGTAACTTTACGGAAACCCAACCGTTATTAAGTAGGGGCCATTTCTCTGCGTCTTGCGTGTGCAAAGGCGTACGCAGTCCAACCATGGCGACACCCGCGACAAGAGCGGTGAGCGCTGTATGCATGGCACCAGGATGAAGTTTGCGAGGGTTCTTCTTAAATTGGTGGAGCAAAAGTCCTAGCAGCGCAGAAATACTGAGCACATGAATAATAAGTAAAATCGAACTAACCCAACCAAGTGCACTCATGTTTTCTCCTTAGCGCGTGCGCGCAAATAGCGTTTCCAATGTATTCAGTTTAGAGTGCTCATCATGCTTCCACCTGCAACCATCGGCCCTGGGGAATTTTTCCCAGTTGTCGGCGTTGGTCCGCATCCGGACCCTTTGCCAACGGAGGCCCACTTTGACCCTGAACTTCTCGCCAACGGCGATCGCAGAAATGTACTAGATAAATATCGTTATTGGAGTGTTGAAGCAATAGTTGCCGATCTCAATACCAAGCGACATGGTTTGCAGATAGCAATCGAAAATTGGCAACACGATTTAAATATCGGCTCCATTGTTCGTACAGCAAACGCGTTTAACGTCTCAGGTGTACATATAGTGGGTAAGCGTGACTGGAATAAGCGCGGTGCCATGGTGACCGATCGCTATCTCAGCGTTCATCATCATCCAACAGTTGAGGACTTGGCGGCTTGGGCTGCTGAAAATAGCCTTCCACTCATTGGGATCGACAATGTTCCTGGATCTCTTCGCCTAGAAGGTGCTCAATTGCCTGAGAATTGTCTGCTTTTGTTCGGTCAAGAAGGTGCCGGAATGTCGGATGAGGGCATTGCTGCTTGCTCGGTTATGTATGCAATTGATCAATATGGTTCGACAAGGTCGATGAATGCCTCAGCAGCAGGGGCAATCGCTATGTATCACTGGGCGTTGCAGCATCTTCCTCGATAAGAAGTTCTGAAACAGAGGCAAGTCGCCTCACTATTTCATCTGCTTCATCGATTCGACCCAATGTGCGCATGACATCAGCCATCCGCGTTTCAACATCAATAATGAATTCAAAATCTCTTGGATCTTCATCTGTGGATGTTTGCAAAACTCGGTCCAAGGTTGCCAAACCATCATCCAATTTACCCAAAAGTATTTGAGCTTTGCCGTATTCCAACAATGCAAAAGTTTCGCGTGAATGATCATGAGCTGTTTCGAAAACATCAAGTGCTTTTCGCGCGGTTTCTAAAGCCAAATCCCCTTGTCCTAATTCAACAAGGCACCCCGCAATCTTTTGATCACAGCGTCCCACATGAATAACTTCACGATTCTTCTTATACAAGGCCCGTGCTTCAGTAAAACTTGCGAGCGCATCATCCCAATTCTTTACTTCGCGATATGCGCACCCAATCAGGTGCAAATCATTTGCCGCACCGATTTCGTCGCCATCAACTAAATGCTCTTGTGCGCATTCGCGCATAGTGTCGATAACTTTCTGATAATTCTTAGATGAATACCACCACTCGCCGAGTGTGCATGCGAGTTCGAGAGCAATGGGAGATTTGTTCGTACGCAAAATTTCGACAGCCTTACTCATTGCGTGTGCTGCTTCTTCCATGCGCTTGAGTTGGTTGAGGTTGTATCCAATTGCTGAATACGCCTGGGCGAGTCCTTCACTTGGCGCGTTGGCACCCAAATCCGAATAAATATCGCAAGCAGTTTCGGCAAGCGCTAAAGCTTCGTCATATTGTCCGCGCGCATAAATACGCGCACTTAATTCATAGTATGTGCTGGCACGTTCGGCTCCATCAACTTCAGGAATGCGATCCCACAGCATCTCCTCGGTTACGAGCTCGTCCTGACCTGCTTCGTCATCTTCGCTCATGCCACCTCCATCACCCTTCGAACTCTATACTTAGAGCCAAGAGACGGTGAGCATAACGGGTATGAATAAACTAGAAGGTTCGCGCTGGAAAGTGCTCTTAGCGGCCCGAATTCTGCTGGTTTTGGGGCTGGTCAATATCGGTTCCAGCGTCTCTAAACCCTTTCATAATCGCCTCCATTTAATTGAGTCGGTTCTGCCTAAAGGTCTGCCCGACCTAGCAACTGCCGCTTCCATCATTGTCGGAGTGCTTTTGATCGTCCTCTCATTTGCCGTGGCTCGGCGTAACCACCTGGCACATCTCATCACCGAAATCTTGCTAATTGTTAGTGCGGGACTTGAAATTGCTAAAGGACTTTACATTGCACCAGCGCTTGCCGCATTATCGTTGGCGACCTTCCTGTTCTTAATACGCAGAGAGTTTTACGCTAAGCCCGTCCGTAAAGTCATCACTCGGGCTGCGATTATTTTCGGGCAATTTTCGCTGTTGAGTTTCACTATCGGTCTTGTTCTACTTTTTGCACCAGACCGACTCTTTAATGGTGAAGTCAGTTTGGTTCATATGGCACAAACTGTAATTCGTTCGCTTGTCGGACTTTCTGGTCCTTCATATTTCGTGAGCCATCGCGAACAAGATGTTTTTGATTATGCAATGGCTGGCCTTGGCTTACTCACTGTTGTTTCTCCCCTTTTAGCTCTGCTTCAACCAAGTCCTCCCAAACCACACATGAGTGATGCTGATGAGTTGGCACTAAGAATACTTTTACAAGAATTTGGTGAGCGCGATTCTGTGGGTTATTTCGCACTTCGTGAAGATAAGAGCATCATCTGGTCCAACAGTAGAAAATCGGCAATCACATATCGCGTCGTCGGTGGCTGCGCACTTGCAAGTGGAGATCCCATTGGAAATCCTGATACATGGCCACAAGTGATGCATGAATTTATTGAATTATCCCAACGTAATGGATGGACTCCTGGGGTTGTTGGTTGTAGCGAAGAAGCTGGTGAGATTTGGGTACGTGAAACCGACATGATTGCTCTCGAAATTGGCGATGAGGCAGTTGTAAACGTATCTGAATACGAACCTGATAATCCTCGCTATCGCAATGTTCGCCAATCTGTTCGGCGAATTCTTAAACAAGATTACATAACCCATGTGTATAGATCTTGCGATATGAATCCGCAAATGCGTGCAGAACTCACTCAGGATTCAAAGAAATGGCGCGACGGTGCCACAGAACGCGGATTTATGATGGGGCTTGGACGAATTGCAGAAATAAATGAACCCGATTTATTGATTGTTACTGCATCTAAAGATGGGCAGCTGCGTGGAATCTTGCAATACGTTCCTTGGGGCGAGAAAGCACTTTCGCTTGACCTTATGCGTCGAGCCCCGCACGCCGATTCTGGAATTAACGAATTAATGATTGATGCGACGATAAATTACGCCCGCGAGAATGGGATAGATCGTGTGTCGCTTAATTTCGCAACTTTTCGATCAGCATTCGAAAGAGGCGCACAGTTGGGTGCCGGTCCCATTATTAAGTCCTGGCGTAGCATTCTGCTGTTTTTCTCTCGCTGGATTCAGATGGAATCCCTCTATCGATTCAATTCAAAATTTCGCCCCGAATGGGTTCCTAGATACATCATCTTTAGAAAGAACTCTGACTTGCCAAAACTTGGTCTTGCCACACTCAGAGCAGAGGCCTTCATTGGCACACGCACAGTAGAAACGAAAAAAACCACCACCCTGGATTAACCAAAGCAGCGGCTTTCTTCGTACCCGAGAAATTACTTCTTCTTTGTTGCTTTCTTGGCGCTCGCCTTAACAATGGCCTTCTTCTTTGTCTTTGTTGTGCCTTCTTCAGATTGAGTCGAAGATGATTCACTCATTTCATGAGTGGCAGTGCCTTCTGCGGCTGCTGCAGGCTTTGTTGGCTTCTTAATAGATGGTGCAGTGGTGGCTGCAAATGAAACGGAAGATCCGGCAACAACCAAAGATGTTGCTAATGCAAATACGGCGAGAGTCTTTTTCATGTTCTGCTCCTTGTTGTTGGGTTGTTGGCTTTTTACGTAAGAGTTTCGGACAGGGGGGAATATTGACAAATTCAGTTGAGAGTCTGGTGAGAATGGGGGGATTACAACCTGGGAATGCGCTCAATTTCGAGTGGACGGGGCCAAGATCTGGCTTTACCCTTGCTACTTGCAAATCGTTTGCATCTAGGAAATCAGGTCATCGGGAGGCTCCGCCATGAATATCGTCGTAAAGGAGCCCCAGCGCACCCCGTTGCGCGAGCGCCTCTCCCGCGATGAGTGGCGCCGGATCTACGCGATGTTCGGCTTTATCGCCTTTCTCCATGTAGCCGGAGCCGCCCTAATGTTCGCCGCTACGAGCGGTCATTACAAACTCTCTGATGGATCACTTTTTGGTTGGGGTACCGCTGCATTGGCCTACACGCTTGGTATGCGCCATGCCTTTGATGCTGATCATATTTCTGCGATTGATAACACGACGCGCAAACTCATGAGCGAAGGCAAGCGCCCATTAGCTGTTGGTTTCTTTTTCTCATTGGGACATTCATCAGTGGTAGCGACTCTCGCGATCTTGCTCAACTTTGGGATCAAGGCGCTAGGTGTACAACTTAAGGATCAGAACTCATCCCTCCACCATTACACGGGGCTTATTGGGACAACCGTCAGTGGAACATTCTTGATGCTGATTGCAATATTGAATTTAGTTGTTTTGATTTCCATTCTTCGAGTCTTTTTCGATATGCGCAAAGGCATGTACAACGAAGAAGAGTTAGAGAAGCATCTAAATTCGCGCGGCTTGTTGATGCGATTCTTTGGTCCGATTGCACGTCGAATTGATGCAAGTTGGAAGATGTATCCACTTGGAATTCTCTTTGGTCTTGGATTTGATACGGCAACGGAAATCGGTCTTCTGGTTCTTGCTGGATCATCTGTTATTGCAGGTTTGCCATGGTGGGCAATTCTTTCATTGCCGTTCTTCTTCGCTGGTGGAATGAGTTTGCTCGACACTATCGATGGTTCCTTTATGAACTTCGCATATGGTTGGGCCTTTTCAAAGCCAGTGCGAAAGGTCTATTACAACATTGTTATCACTGGTCTTTCTGTTGCCGTCGCACTCTTTGTTGGTGGTTTAGAAATCTTGCAAGTAATTAGCAAGCAACTTAATCTCTCAGGCGGCTTCTGGAATTACACGAATAGTTTTAATCTCAACTCAGCAGGTTACATAATCGTGGGGCTTTTCGCTGTTGTATGGATAGTTGCTCTAACTCTTTGGCGCTACGGCAAGGTTGAAGAACGCTGGCACAACATGGCGCATGCTTCACAATTGCAACGTGGTGAACAAACCGATCACGCTAAAGCGGGTATTGAACTAGGGCCTATTAGGGATGCTTTTCAAATCGATTAAATCGAATTCTCCCCTGGCTTATTGCCGCACCTAGCAAAACAATTACGCCACCTAATGGCTCATACCAAGTGACGCTCTCCCCTAAAAAGAGGACTCCGACTGCAACAGCAACGACAGGGGTCACGTAGGTTACCGAGCTAGCGATTGCACTTCCGGCAGCTGCCAAGATTTGAAAATTCCAAATGTATGCAAAGCCAGTACCAAATACCCCGAGGGCAATCATCGCAAATACGGGTCCCGGGCGGTAATAATCTCGTGCGATTCCATCTATCAAATAGAAAGGTAAGAGCGTTGCTGCAGCTAGAGAAACTTGAGTTGTCGCAGCGGCTTCAGGCTTCAATTTATAGGGAAGTACAAATTTGCGTGAATACGGAAATGAAAAACCATAACAAAGGACGGCAAGAAGTAGCGCAAGAATTGCTGAAACTGGATTGGAGCCAAGACCTTGCCACGCACCTAGGACAGTAAGAACGCCAATGAATCCGATCGCTAACCCCGCGACCTGATAACTCTTAGCTTTTTCCTCGCGGAAGACAATCATCATTACCGACAAGGTCATCAAAGGTGTTACCGCATTAATAATTCCTGCCAAGATCGATGTCACATGAGTTTCGGCAATAGCAAAAAGAACGCCCGGAACAACATTGAGCAACATGGCAACAACCCACAAATGCGCCCAAATTCTCTTATCGGTTGGCAGAGAAATTTTGCGAGACTTACTGATCACTACAAGGGCAAGCGCGCCTAGGGCTGTTCGGCCAAAGGCAACTCCTACAGGGGTAAGGAATTCAAGACCTAATTTAATGAATATGAAAGAACAACCCCAGACCATCCCGAGTGCGACATAAGCAGGGAGCCAAGATTTGTCATTTAACGAAGAAGGCACCGCGCAAGGTTAGCGCAGTGCCTTCTTTCGAGGGTGAAGGGAAGATTTATTTGAAGGAGAGTGCAAATGCTCCAAATAATGAGGAGACGGTCATCCAGATCCACCACACATTGACGATATCTACGTGCCAATGATCAGCAACATAAATACCCAAACGCGAGCGGTTCCAGTTACCCAACGCGATAAATACCGTGAAGAGCAAGTGCATGACATTGAGTCCGGCGATCAAGAAATAGCAGGATGCGTAAGCACCCATTGTGATGGTGAATGAGGTGCCATTCATCAAAATCACTTGATAGGCCAGCGCCACAACGCTTGCAACTAAAGCAAGCAACGAACCCAATTTCAGCTGAGTCTGATTCTTGGCACGTGCTCCAAGTAGTGCGTAGCGATGTGTCACCAATCCGAGTGCTGCGATGATGGTGACATACCAAGCACCGGCAACGGCAACTGGAGTTGTTGCAGCAGCGGTGTCACTCGCTTTGGGCAACCACAATCCATTCACATTTTGCTGACGCAGGTAGAAGTACACAAAGAGCACGCTCAGTGCGAAGGCAATATCTGCGACAAGGATCAGAACAACGCCAAGGCGATTGCGCGATCCCACTGCATCTGGATGTTCGTGATGTGCGGTGTGTGCGTGATCGACGCTCATGATTGTGCCTTTCCGTAACCGTACGCATCTTCAGTAACTACTGGGAGAACATCAAAGTTCTCTAGCGGAACAGGGTAGGCAACGCTCCACTCAAGAGACTTGGCGAACCAAGGATTTTGTGTGGCCTTGGTTCCCCAGACCCATGAAACTACAACGCCATGAAGCAAGACCAACATGCCCGTCATGATGATGTAGGCGCCCATGGTCGTGATGGAATTTCCCTTGTCGTAGAAGGCTGATATTGCGCCAACACGACGAGGTTGACCAGCAAGACCAACCATGAACATTCCCATGAAGGCGATATTGAATCCGACTTGAGTGATCCAGAAAGCAGTCCAACCAAGTTTCTTGTCGAACATGCGTCCTGTCATCTTAGGGAACCAATACACCAAAGCACCGATGGCCGAAGTTAATCCAGCGCCCATTAACGTGTAATGGAAGTGTGCGGTCACGAAAATCGACCCGTGAAGCGCAGCATCGGCAGAAACATCAGAGAGGTAGATGCCAGTAATTCCACCGATGGTGAAGTTAAAGAGCACGGCATAAATGGCCGCGGTCGGCAGAGTGATCCACACTCGGCCACGCCAGAGAGTGCCGATTAGCACCAGGAACAACATTCCTGTTGGAATCGAAATTAATTCGGTCGTCAACATAAATGGTCCATTAAGGAGTGGAGCCCAACCACTGACATACAAGTGGTGCGCCCACACAAGAACAGATAGTCCCGAAATTCCAGCGATTCCCATGATTGCCAAGTTGAAGCTAAAGAGCGGACGTCGCGTAAAGACTGGCGCCATCTCCATCAACGCAGCAAGTGCAGGAATCAAGATGACGTAGACCTCAGGGTGTCCCATGATCCAGAACAAGTTCTCGTAAAGCCATGGACTACCGCCACCGCGCACATCAAAGAATGTTGACCCTGTTGCGCGATCTAGTCCTGAGAGAACTTGGGAAAGGAAGAAGACGGGAAACACGGGAAGAGCCAATGCAACAGATGCGACAACACCGTAAATAAAGATTGGTGTGCGATTCCATGTCATTCCCTTAGCGCGCATTTTCACTGCAGTTGCTGTGATATTTGCACCGGCAACCATTGTTGAAATTGCGAAGATACAGATGGCCATGATGAAGCCATCCATTCCTGGAGGCGCCTGATTTTCCAGTGGGTTATATGCAGACCAGCCTGTTGGAATTCCACCTAACCAGATGGATGAAAGTAGAGGTGGAACAGCTGCAACAACTAACCAGAAACTCAAAGCGTTAAGGCGAGGGAAAGCCATATCGCGTGCACCAATCATGATTGGCATGATGAAGTTTCCGAAAGGTCCTGTAATCATGATGATTGCACCAACGACCATCGTGATTCCGTGAAGACCCACGACGGTGTTGTAAGTCTGAGGTTGTAACCAGTTACCACCGGCATGACCCAAGTTAGTGCGGATCAACATTGCAAGAACGCCGCCAACAAAGAAGATGACCATAGTGATTACTAAATATTGAATACCAACGACCTTGTGATCTGTTGTATATCGGAAATAGCGTTTTACTCCTTGATCTTTTCCGGCATAAAACAAGGTCTCATCATGTGTGAGATCTTTTCCAAGTAACCAACGAAATGGTCCAATGAGTGCGCCGATTCCTGTCATGAAACCAACGAACCAACCGATCATCGCAATGAATACTTCTTGATCCATACGGGTCTTGATGTATGAACCATCTGTATTCACTGGCAAGAAAGTCCGTGCGAGATACCAAGCAAGGACTGCGCCAACAATGCCGAGGAGTAAACCGGTGATGATGCTGAGTCTTTCAATGAGCGCTTTCTTTGGCGCTGATGGACCTGCTGATGCTGGTCGATTTGTCACTGTTGTCATCAGGCGTTTCCTCCTTGGTTTTGAACCCACGCGTCATAATCTGCTTGGCTCACAACGTGTACTTTCTTCTGCATGTACGCGTGATAGAGGCCGCAAAGTTCTGCGCACCGCAAGTCATACACGCCAATCTTGTTTGGTGTTGTACCTGTCTCTGTCACATAACCTGGGTTCGCATCGACCTTGATACCCATCTGAACAATCCAGAAAGAGTGCATCACATCGGTACTTGTTACGTGAAATAGAACTGGCTTATTTACAGGTAGATAAAGATCAGCACTTTGTGCGCCACCGTTATCTACATACTTAAAGTTCCAAACCCATTGTTGCCCTGTGACATCAATATTGATTGGGTTGGCAGTTCGAAGTTTATTCTCATCTGCCTGGACCAAAACCATTCCGTAGATAACCGCAAAGAGGCAGAGCAGCGTGGATACAACTACCCATGTTGCTGCAACTCTTGGACTGTTTCGGATTTCATGTTCAGCCTCAGGCGGTGGGTTGTCGCCAAAGTGACGCTGACCCAACAGCGTTGTAATTGTTAGTGCGGCAACCAAACCTGCAACAGGAGCCGCAGCCCATGTAAAGATTTTCACCATATTTATGGTGTTCGACATATTTTCAGATGCAGGTGAACCCATCGCGCGCGATTGAATTATTGAAGCGGTATATCCGATGATCGCTGTAAAAATTACCCAAAGAAATATTGCTTTCTTTGCATCAGAGCGCTTCCACCAAGAAGGACGTTGTGTTGTTTCTAGTTCAGACATGTGCGCGCCCCCTTATGCTTTCACGACGGAGAAATTACCGGCCATATAACCTTGTGTGGACATTGGTCCACCAAAGCGAGCTGTTGTTCCATCACCACATGGGTATTCGCAGTTCCAAACATATTCGCCGGCATCACCGGTGATAAATGAAAATGTGACAACTCGTGGTGATGTTGTGTATCCACTATCAGGCATATCTGCCTCTTCAACTGCAGGTAGGGGAACACTGACAAAGAGTTGAGATTTTGCATCTGCTAAACCATGCAGTGTAAAAGTATGTCCAACATGCTCTGGATCAACATTGGTGATTGATTGCCCATCCAATGTCGCCGTTCCATCGAGAGTTCCATGAACAGTTGCAAAGAAGTCGTTACTCAAACGTTCACCTGAGTCGTACTGCTTAATGGTGATCGTGATGACTGAATGCGCAGGAACTTTAAAATTAGTTACAGGTCCGTAGGAAACCCAATCAGGATGAACACCACCATCGGCGCCATGACTTCCTGACATGGAATCTGGATATGCGGACATATCGAGTGTGTAGTGAGGCAACGTTCCCTCTGGCGTCTCCATTGTTCCTGCAGGAGTTGCTTCAAGCACTCGTGAATCATTCTTTGCACTTGCGACATACGTGCCGATGCCAGCGATTACCGCTGCGCCAAGAATGACTGTTCCGAGTGCGGCGATATACCGCTTATTCATAGAAACCCCCCTCGAGGTGAACCAGGTCACAGGAGGGTAAGGGTTGGCTCCCTATACGTTAAGGGAAATTCGGAAGGGTACCTCTCAAACTGAGAATTAGCCTATAAAAAACCACCCAGCGCACGCGGCGCAGGGTGGTTCTTTAGGGATTTCCTGATTTACGCGAAAGAAAGCGCGAAGGCTCCAAGCAACGACGAAACGGTCATCCAGATCCACCAGACGTTGACGATATCTACATGCCAATGATCAGCAACATAGATTCCTAGTCGTGAGCGATTCCAGTTACCGAACGCAATAAATACTGTGAGTACTAAGTGCAAAGTATTTAGCGCGGCGATTAAGTAATAGCAAGATGCGTAGGCGCCAGAAGTGGTTGTAAATGGCGCGCTACTAATTTGCATGAACTGGTAGATAAGCGCAGCAAGACTAAATACAAGTGCGACGCCGCCGCCCAAAACTAATTGAGTGCGATTAGCTGCACGAACACCTTTGAGCCCGTAGAAATGTGCAGCTGCGCCAAGGCCAGCGAGTGCAGTGACATACCAAGTTCCTTTACTTGATAACGCAAGTACAGCTGGTGAATCTGGCGTTGCTGCCGGCAACCACATGTCATTGACGTTTTGACCTTTTAGATAAAAGAAAACGAAAAGAACACTGAGCGCCATTGCAATATCTGCAACCAGAATCAAAATCACTCCAAGACGATTGCGACTTCCAACTACATCTGGATGTTCGTGATGTGGGTTGGAGTGTGAATGAGTTTCGACGCTCATGATTGTGCCTTTCCGTAACCGTAAGGATCAGAAGTAATTACAGGCAAAGTTTCAAAGTTCTCAAGTGGAACAGGATTAGCTACTGTCCATTCGAGAGTTTTTGCTTGCCATGGATTCATCGGTGCCTTCACGCCATTTCTCCAAGAGGAGATAACCCCGTGCAAGAGAACCAACATTCCAGCCATGATCGTGTAAGCGCCCATCGTCGTAATGAGGTTCCCCTTATTAAAGATGGAGGCGTATGACTCAACACGTCGTGGCTGACCTGCAAGGCCAACCAGGAACATTCCGATGAATGCGACGTTGAAACCAATTTGAACGAGCCAGAATGAAACCCAAGAAAGAGTCTTATCAAACATGCGCCCAGTCATCTTTGGGAACCAATAAACAAGTGATGCCAATGCACCCGTAAGTCCTGCGCCCATCAAGGTGTAATGGAAGTGCGCAGTGACGTACATAGATCCATGCAAGAAAGCATCTGCTGGAACATCAGAGAGATAAATTCCTGTGATTCCACCAATCATGAAATTCCAAAGAAGTGCGAAGATCGACATCAACGGCATCGTCATCCAAAGACGACCGCGCCACAAAGTTCCGATAAGCACCAGGAACAACATTCCTGTCGGAATCGAAATCAACTCGGTCGTCAACATAAATGGCGCATTGAGCAATGGAGCCCAACCGCTTATATACATATGGTGAGCCCAAACAAGTACAGATAGTCCGCTGATTCCAGCGATACCCATGATTGCCAGGTTAAAGCTAAAGAGAGGGCGACGAGTAAATACTGGCGCCATCTCCATAAGTGCTGCAACGGATGGAATCAAGATTACATAGACCTCAGGGTGACCCATGATCCAGAACAAGTTTTCATACAACCAACCGCTACCTCCGGCCGCCGAATTGTAGAACGATGTAGCAAAAGCCCGATCCATAGCGGACATGATTTGCGATAAAAAGAAAACAGGAAAAGCAGGAAGTGCCAAGGCAACAGATGCCACAACACCGTAAATAAAGATTGGTGTGCGATTCCAAGTCATTCCCTTTGCACGCATCTTCACAACTGTGGTTGTGATATTTGCGCCAGCGACCATTGTGGAGATTGCGAAAATACAAATGAAGGCGATGTAACCGTTCATTCCAAGTCCGGCTTGTGATGCCAATGGATTGTAAGCAGACCAGCCTGTTGTGATACCTCCGGTGAAGAAGGAAATAAAGACAGGTGGAATTGCCGCAACAATCAACCAAAAACTGAGTGCGTTAAGACGAGGGAATGCCATGTCTCTCGCACCAATCATGATTGGCATGATGAAGTTACCGAATGGCCCCGTAATCATGATGATGGTTGCGACGATCATGATGATTCCGTGCCAACCAACAATTGCGTTATATGCCTGCGGATGAATCCATCCGCCTTGTGGGTGACCTAGGTTGGTGCGAATCAACATTGCGAGCGTGCCACCAACAAACAAGATGATGATCGTGATCACCAAATATTGAATACCCACAACTTTATGATCAGTTGTGTAGCGGAAATATCTTTTGATTCCTTGATCTTTTCCAGCAAGGAACATGTTCTCGTCATGATTGAGATCTTTACCGAATGCCCATCGGAATGGGCCAATGAGTGCTCCGATTCCTGTCATGAATCCCACGAACCATGCAATGAGTGACATCAAGGATATTTTGTCTTCACGATTGAAGAAGGACGCTGTTTCAGCATCTTGCGGTAAGAAATGCAGCGCAAGTTGCCAGATAACAATTGCAGAAACGGTGCCTACTACTAACGCGGTGACAATATTCAATCTCTCAATTAGAGGCTTGCGACCTGAGGCATCCCCTGGAGCCGAGGCTGGACGATTCATCATTGTTGTCATCAGGCTGCTCCCTCAAGTGCTGCTCTTGTTTTAAGCCACGAGTCATAATCGGCTTGGCTCACCACGTGAACTTTGTTTTGCATATATGCATGGAGTAATCCGCAAAGTTCTGCGCATCGGATATCAAAAACGCCAATCTTGTCTGGGGTAACCGCTGTTTCGGTGACATAACCTGGATTTGCATCCATCTTTATGCCCATTTGAACAACCCAGAATGAGTGCTTTACATCTTTACTTGTTATGTGAAAAACAACTGGTTTATTAACGGGTAAATAGAGAACTTCACTACGTACGCCATCACTTTCTGGATAGTCAAAATTCCATACCCACTGCTGTCCAGTGACATTGATGTTGATTGCTTTGGCATCAAGCAAAGATTTTGCATCTTTCTGTAAAACAATTAAGCCAGTTATAAGTGCAAATAAACATAAAAGGGTTGAAACGATTACCCATGTCGCTGCCGCGCGTGGGCTGTTGCGGATCTCGTGATCTGCTTCCTCTGGTGGATTGTCGCCATAGTGACGATCACCAAGAAGTGCCGTGACGGCTAGTGCAGCAACCAAACCAGCGACAGGGGCTGCAGCCCAAGTAAAGATTCCCATCAGTGACTTCACTGAGGCCATTACTTCAGAAGCTGGTGCCCCAATAGATCGCAACTGAACTACGGTGCCGACATATCCGATGATTGGCGTAAGAATTACCCAAAGGATTGCGGTCTTCTTTACATCCGCGCTTTTCCACCACTGTGCTTTATTTGATGTATGCAATTCGCTCATAGTGAGTCCCTTAACCCTTCACAACGTTGAAGTGGCCGGACATGTAACCCATGCTGGACATTGCGTTACCGAATTTCGCGATTGTTCCGTCGCCACATGGGTATTCGCAGTTCCATACATATTCACCAGCATCGCCGGTGATCACAGTGAAGACAGTTACGTTAGGAGTTTTTGTGTAGCCCTCCTCGGGCATATCTTCTTCTGCAACAGCTTTCATCGGAACGCTAAAGAAGAGTTCGCTCTGGCTACTTGCAATACCGTGCACGGTAAATGTGTGGCCTACATGGTCTGAAGGTACCGACGTAATTCGTTCACCATTAAGAGTTGCGCTGCCATCAATCGTTCCGCGAATTTTTCCGAAGAAATCATTGTTGAGTGTTTCTCCGCCATCGTAATTTGTTACCGTGATGGTGATCGCAGAATGTGCGGGTACTTCAAAGTTTGTGATGGGTCCATAACTCACCCAATCAGGATGCGCGCCGCCATCAGTGCCGTGCATGCCACCCATGCTGTCTGGGTAGGAGGAAATATCTAGGGTGTAATGCGGCAACGTTCCTTGCGGAGTTTCCATTGTGCCTGCTGCCGTAGCTGCCAACACTCGTGAATCATTCTTTGCATTTGCAACATATGTGCCGATGCCAGCGATTACCGCTGCGCCAAGAATGACTGTTCCGAGTGCGGCGAAAAACCGCTTGTTCATATTTCCCCCCTCGAGGTCAATGACTCGGCACGAGAGCGCGGAGCCATTGGAGAGAGCGTAGAGGGCTATCCCTCAAAAACCTAGACGTTTCCCAGGGCTACCTCAGGGAAATTTCATATTCGTGCCACTGCTCCATCCATCCCACGCCTACTTTTCACGATGAAACCCTCGCGCGCACCCAACATTGGGTTTACTCTCGCAACCTATGAACATGGGCCCAATCACCGACTTCTGGACCAGTTGGCAATTCGCCCCCGCAATCACCATTCCTTTATTGATCGCCGAATATCTCTACCTTCGAGGGACG
>CAIYRR010000070.1 GCA_903928745.1 uncultured Actinomycetes bacterium
CCATGAGTTAACGGATGCGCAATTTGCCTCTATTCATCCGAACCTGACGCCGAGCGTTCGAGATGTTCTTACGGTGGCAGGCGCCCTGAGTACACGTACAACCTTTGGAGGAACCGCTCCTAGCAATGTCATCACTCAAATATCACTGCTAGCGGAAATTATTTCGAATAATGCTGCATATATTGCCAACGAGTCCGAGCGATTTTCGGGCATGATGGGTGCATGAATCTTCTCGAAGACCTTCGCTGGCGTGGCTTAATTGCCCAAAGTACCGATGAAAAAGCACTAAAAGAGGCTCTGGCTCAACCAACCACTTTGTACATTGGCTTTGATCCAACGGCGCCGAGTTTGCATGTGGGCAACCTAGTTGTTCTATTAATACTTCGCCGTTTTCAATTAGCAGGACACAGTCCTATTGCACTTGTTGGGGGCGCCACTGGACTTGTCGGTGACCCGAGTGGAAAGAATGAAGAACGTACTCTTAATACTGAGGAGGTTGTAGGGGAGTGGGTTACTCGCATCCGCCATCAAGTCTCTAAATTTCTTGATTTTGATGCGCCGAATAATCCTGCTCGCGTTGTAAATAATCTAGATTGGACTCAACCACTTTCAGCAATCGAATTCTTGCGCGACATTGGGAAACATTTCAGTGTAAATCAAATGCTTGCGAAAGACTCAGTCTCCTCGCGTTTAGAAGCAGGCGGAATTTCATACACTGAGTTTTCCTATCAAGTGCTTCAATCCCTTGATTTTCTTGAACTATTTCGCCGTTATAACTGCACTTTACAACTGGGTGGATCTGATCAGTGGGGAAACATTGTTGCTGGTTTAGATTTAATCCGACGTGTTGAAAGCGGAAGTGGACACGCACTAACCGTTCCTCTCCTTGCAAAAGCGGATGGAACTAAATTTGGAAAGACTGCTGGTGGAAGCGTTTGGCTTGATCCTGCAATGACAACACCGTATGCATTTTTTCAATACTGGTTAACAACCGAAGATAAAGATGTAATTAATTTCTTGAAAGTTTTTTCATTTCAATCACACGAAGAGATTCTTGAATTAGAAAAAGCACACAACGAAAATCCTGGCGCTCGAACTGCTCATCGCGCACTTGCACGAGAATTAACGTCGTTGGTTCATTCACCAGAAATTGCAGAACGCGTTGAAGCTGCAGCGCGTGCGCTTTTTGGTCAAGGAGAACTTTCTGAACTCGACGAGACCACTCTCGAGAGCGCACTTGCTGAGTTACCTCGCGTCACAATTGATTCATTCGATGTGATCCCGACATGGGTAGACCTAGTAGCCGCCTCTGGTGTCGTCGATTCCAAGTCAGCGGCCCGACGGGTAGTAAAAGAGAGTGGCGCATATCTCAATAACGCCAAAATCGAGGGCGAGGACTTCTCTCCGAGCGCAAAAGACTTCTTTTTTGGCCGATTTGCCGTTCTCCGAAAGGGCAAGCGCGATCTCGTCGCCGTGGAGTACCTCAAGAAAGCTTGATTTATAAGGGTTTTTCCCTCATTTCTGCGGATTTTGTCTCTTTTGACCCCGATTTGACCCTTTGCCAGGCGGGGCCTATAGTTACGCTCCTTGCTGTGCAACCGGACGCTTTATCGGCCGGACAGTAGGCAAAATATTGCCAGATCGAAAAGTTATCGGTTCCACGCGGTTTGACCGCAGAAGCGCCTGTGCACTAGATTTGTCAGTCTGCCCTGAAAATGGAGAGCGATCTCCAGAAGCAGTGCGCATCCGTACCTTGAGAACTCAACAGCGTGCCATAAGTCAATGCCAATGTGGCTCCTTTTCGCATGTCTGGAAACTTTCGGGTTTGCAGCATGGAAATGAGAGACCACGAAGTAATACCTCAATGAGGTATGGCGAAACACCCCATTAGCTTGCTAGTGGGTTACATAGCTATACCCGTTGATTTCCTTTGGTAAAGACAAAAAAGAATAACGTCAGTTGTTTAATATGTCTGTACGCCAGATAAAAACTTTCTATGGAGAGTTTGATCCTGGCTCAGGACGAACGCTGGCGGCGTGCTTAACACATGCAAGTCGAGCGATGAAGTTCCTTCGGGAATGGAATAGCGGCGAACGGGTGAGGAACACGTGAGGAATCTACCTTCTACTCTGGGATAACTCCGGGAAACCGGGGCTAATACCGGATATGAAACTCGACGGCATCGTTGAGTTTGGAAAGTTTTTCGGTAGAAGATGACCTCGCGGCCTATCAGCTTGTTGGTGAGGTAATGGCTCACCAAGGCGACGACGGGTAGCCGGCCTGAGAGGGCGACCGGCCACACTGGG
>CAIYRR010000071.1 GCA_903928745.1 uncultured Actinomycetes bacterium
CACAACCATGTCAAAGACTGCGTCTTCTAGTTGTGAGTGATTTGGGAATGCAACCCATTGACCAGAAATCAATGCAACGCGAACGCCACCGATTGGGCCAGAGAATGGCAATCCTGCTAATTGTGTTGACATGGATGCGGCGTTGATTGCAACTACGTCATACATGTGATCTGGGTTAAGGGCCATAACTGTTACGACAACTTGAACCTCATTGCGTAAACCCTTAACAAAGGATGGACGTAATGGTCGGTCGATCAAACGGCATGTGAGAATCGCATCTTCCGAGGGACGACCTTCGCGACGGAAGAACGATCCTGGAATACGACCCACTGCATACATGCGCTCTTCTACATCCACTGTAAGTGGGAAGAAGTCGAATTGATCCTTAGGATGCTTAGAAACGGTTGTTGCAGAAAGCAACATAGTTTCATCATCTAGGTAAACAGCGGTGCTTCCACCTGCTTGGCGCGCAAGGCGCCCTGTTTCAAAACGTATTTCTCTTTTTCCGAATTTCCCGTTATCAATTACTGCAACGGCTGATGAGATTTCTTGACCCTCCATGGGTCGCTCCTGTTCTCGATCAACTCGAGAGGCATGAATCTTCGATCGAAGCCCACGGACGGCTACTGTGTTGAATAGTTCCGTAAACCACTACCGAGGACCATCGCTCCCGGTTGATCGTTCTAATTAACGGCGAATACCGAGTTTTTCGATGATCGCTCTGTAACGTTCGATGTTTGTCTTTGCGAGGTACTGAAGAATTCGACGACGTTGACCTACTAATAGAAGCAAGCCACGACGGTTGTGGTGGTCATGCTTATTTGTCTTAAGGTGTTCTGTGATTTCTTCAATGCGCTTGGAGAGCAAAGCGACCTGTGCTTCAGGACTTCCCGTGTCAGTAGGTGAGTTACCGTACTTAGCAATGATTTCTTTCTTTACTTCTGGTGATAGTGCCATTTCTTGGTACTCCTTCTATTGGTCACGAGGGCTTCCGGTTTGCCTCACGGAAACTCGCTTTCTCGGTGGACGTCGTAGGGTACCAGCGCACGCTCATACAAGTGAAATCGAGCGCTAAATAATCAGATTTGAGTCAATTTCCGCGCTTGATCACAGTCAATCTTCATCTGGGTCAACAATGGTTCCAGGCCATCAAATTTCAGCGTATCGCGCAATCGCCATCCAAAATCGATTTTCGCCCTCTTGTCATAGAGATCCAAACCTTGCTGATCCAAGGCGTACGCCTCTACCTGACGAGATCTTTCACCTTCGAAAGTTGGATTAGTACCGATTGAGATTGCTGCCGGCCAACGGGTGCTCTCCACTTCTAGCCAACCCGCATAGATGCCGTCACCCGGAACAGTGTTTGTAGATGCCGAGTAACCAAGATTTGCGGTGGGATATCCAATTTCGCGTCCACGTTTTTCACCGTGGATAACAATTCCCTCTAAACGATGAGGGCGCGTCAGTAATTTCGATGCAGTTTCGACATCTCCTTGTGTAATGGCGGTGCGAATTCTGGTTGAGGAAACAACATCTCCTCCATTAGCTTGCAACGTAACTTCTTGCGCACCAAATCCGTACTTCTCACCCGCCAAGATTAAGTCCCCAACTCGACCTGCAGCTTTATGTCCGTATGAGAAATTCTCACCAACAACGACACCAGAAATCTTCAAATAATTGATGAGCACTTCAGAAACAAAATCATCGGGAGACATTGCAGCAAACTCGCGATCGAATTCGCAGACGATCACCGCATCAGCCCCGTAACTGCGAAGTAATTCAACTCGACGTTCCACCGAAACCAACATGGTGGGCGCTCTATCTGGGGCGAAAAATTGCATGGGGTGCGGGTCGAAAGTTAGTGCAATGACACCACGGCCATTACTTACTTCTTTAGCACGAGCAATAATCGCTTGATGACCTAGATGAACTCCGTCAAAAATACCGATGGCAACAGTTGCCCCCACGATTTGCTGGCCGCGCCACTGCATCCGGTTCATTACGAGGCCGCCGCAAATACTGCAATAGGTTTTGCGAATTTCTCAACATTAGATAACAACGCAATGAGCTGACCATGGGCCATTGCGGCCGTGATCTCTGTAGATTCGCTCAGAGCTAATGTGCGACCAAAGGAGAGTTCGTGAACTTCTTCCTCAGAAATATTGCGAATTGGAAAGGTGAGCGCAGCAACTTCGCCTATTGATAGTGATTCAAACTCCCCTGATTTAAGTTGGTCGATGCTGACAGAAGGCGTGAGAGTAAAACTTGCTACACGAGTACGGCGAAGTGCGGACAGATGTCCACCAACGCCCAGTGCTTCTCCACAATCGCGAGCAATAGCGCGGATAAAGGTTCCGGCGCTACAGGTCACTTCTATATCAACTTCGATGGTTGTCGATGTACGACGAATTGCATGAACATCCAACTGACTAATTGTCACTTCACGCGAAGGCAATACGACATCTTCGCCCGCGCGAACGCGAGCATGAGCTCGTTGGCCATCAACTTTTACGGCCGAAACAGAACTTGGACGTTGGGAAATAAGACCATGCATTTTCGATAGTTCAGCACGGATCATTTCATCGGTAATTGCGCCAATCTGTTCTGGCGATGCGGTGGTGACGACTTCGCCTTCTGCATCATCGGTTACCGTGCTTTGGCCCAAAACGACTGTCGCCGTATAAGACTTATCTCCATCGGTGATGTACTGAAGCAATCGAGTCCCTATACCGAACCCAAGAACAAGAACACCTGTAGCCATCGGATCCAGAGTTCCTGCGTGACCAACTTTTTTTGTCCCAAGTGCGCGACGCGCAATTGCCACAACATCGTGGCTAGTCATCCCCGGTGCTTTATCGACAACCAAGAATCCATCGACGCTCAAATTTCGTCCTCTTCATCGGCTTCATCGGCTTCATCCGTTACTCGCGGAGCCTTATAAGGGTCCGACTCTCCCGCATATTGAGCATTGGCGCGCAAAGCAATCACCTCTGCATCTCTTTGATGAACCGTCTCCAATAACGACTCAAGTGCAAGTGCGCTTTCAGGAAGTCCGTCAGGAAAGAATTCGATCGATGGAGTGATTCGAGTACCTAAGTCTTTCCCCACGGCCGAGCGAATAACTCCCGTGGCACTTTTTAGCGCAGCGGCTGTTGCTTCACGTTGGGCTTCATCGCCAAGCACCGTGTAAAAAACGGATGCATGTTGAAGATCGCCTGTGACGCGAGTATCGGTAATTGTGACGAACCCCAAGCGAGGATCTTTAATCTTCCCCTCGAGGAGTCCAGCCACAACAACTTTAATTCGATCGGCTACTTTTTGTGAACGATGTGATTGGCCCATGGTGTTATGCCCGCTTCTTCTCGCGCATCTCAAATACCTGAACTACGTCGCCAATTTGAACATCCTTGTAATTTCCTACACCGATACCGCACTCAAATCCTTCACGGACTTCAGTGGCATCATCCTTGAATCGCTTAAGTGATTCGATGGTGAGGTTATCGACAACGAGTTCGCCGGCGCGAAGCAGGCGAGCCTTGCCATTACGGCGGATGATTCCATCGAGAACAATGGATCCAGCAATATTTCCGTACTTACTGGATTTAAAGATCTCGCGGATTTCAGCGTTACCCAAGACGACTTCTTCGTACTCTGGCTTGAGGAGTCCCTTAAGCGAAAGTTCGATCTCATCAATTGCTTGATAAATGACGGAGTAGAAGCGAACTTCCACGCCCTCTTGATCGGCGAAGATTGCCGTTTGTGGTTCGGGCTTAACGTTGTAACCGATAACAACAGCGGTAGATGCAGATGCAAGAGTGATATCGCTCTTGGTAATTGCACCAACGCCACGGTGAATAACGCGAAGGTCCACTTCAGCTCCGACATCCAACTGCAACAGTGCATCTTCGAGCGCTTCGACAGAACCGCTGACGTCGCCCTTGAGGATGAGGTTGAGTGTAGAAATCTTGGATTGCTCCATGAAGTCCTCGAGTGAAACCTTCTTGCGAGCCTTAGCAAGTTGAGCATTGCGCTCTGCTGCTTGACGCTTTTCAGCAATCTGACGAGCAGTACGGTCA
>CAIYRR010000072.1 GCA_903928745.1 uncultured Actinomycetes bacterium
AATCAGAGGATGTAAAGATTGATGCGCCAATAACTTTTGGATCATCAACAGAACTTCTTGAGGCAATCTCCGGAATTAAATCTGATGCCCCTCTATGTATGACATGCGGAGTCAAGATGCGTGCATCTGGCGCTTGCTATGTCTGCGAAGGCTGTGGCAATACTTCAGGTTGCAGTTAATCTGAGGCAAAAATCGCTGAGCCAAAAACTCAGGTTTTCTAAGATTAAAGAAATGGTGTCGACCCACTGGGTTGGCACCATTTCTCTTATTTCTCCTATTTCTCTTATTTCTCAGGCCTAAGACTCTTAGGAGGAGAGTGTCCATTTGCACTTGCATACCCCCAGGGGTATGCTTCATCCAAGAGGAGCGGCTCCTCAAGTAAAGTCAGGAAATGGTAGGAAGTACTTATGTGCAGTAGAACCACTTGTCGCAAGTGCGGAAAAGCATCATGGTCTGGATGTGGCCAACACGTGGCTCAGGTCATGAAAGGCATTCCAAAGTCTCAACAGTGCCAGGGCCACCAGAATGATCCAAAAGAGCCTGGCGTATTTTCACGACTATTTGGCAAGAAGGCTTAACAATGTGTAGCGCTGTCCGATGCAATAAGTGCGGGAAAGCCACTTGGGCTGGTTGTGGCAATCACATCGATGAAGCACTTTCCCGATTCTCTGAGAGCGAAAGATGTCAATGCAATAGTGATCTTTCTTCTTGGGTTCCTGGTAAGTAATTGACGCAAACCCCTGCTGGAAATCGCTGGCGCGAATCTTTAGAAGCGTGGGCAATTCCCAAAGAGATTCTTGATCAAGCGCCAGAGAATCCTTGGATTCATCCACCAGTGATGTTCCAAATTCCTGCACACATTGAGGATTCCATTTCTCATCAACGCGCTCGTGAGGCGTTGCCAAAGGGTGGCTCAATTCTTGATATTGGTTGCGGGGGAGGTATTGCCGCTTTTGCGGTTGTGCCAGAGGCTGCGCACGTGATTGGCGTGGATCACCAGAGCGAGATGCTTGAGATGTTTGCTGAAAATGCCATAGAACGTGGCGTAACTTCGGAAGTTTTTGAAGGTTTCTGGCCGATGTTGGCCGGTGAAGTTCCCGTTGCAGATGTTGCGGTAGCCCATCACGTTCTTTATAACGTTGCAAGAATCGAAGAGTTTGTACTTGCGATGAGTTCTCATGCCAGGAAACGTGTTGTGATTGAGATTCCTCAAAGACATCCACTTACAACAGCGACACCACTCTGGAAACATTTTTGGAACTTAGATAGACCAACACAACCAACTCCAGAAGATCTGATGGCAGTCTTGGAAGAGTTGGGAATCACGGCCCACCTGGAAATGTGGGATGGCTCGATGCGAACCGAAGCAGATCTTGAATCCCAAGCGTATTTTTCTCGTATTCGACTCTGTTTACCTGAGTCACGTGAAAGCGAAGTATGCGATTTCTTGTTATCTCAACCAAAGGTCGCGATAAGAAATCTTGCAACCATTTGGTGGGATGTCAGTTAGTAGCTAGTAATTCAAAGTGAGCGTTAATTCCAACCTGAATTAACTTCTCCCGAGCATTTTGCGGATCTGCTCAAGCGCCACTTTTACACGTGCTTCATAACCATGAGTTGTTGGGCGGTAATACTGCGCACCAACGAGTTCATCGGGCAGATATTGCTGGCAGGCAACGCCTAATTCCACATCATGCGGATAAATGTAGGAGGCAGATTCTCGAGCTTTGCTGACTTGGCTATCTCGGAGTGCGCCCGAATTTGGATCACGCAAATGTGGTGGTACTGCGCCACTTTTACCAGCACGTACATCTGCTATCGCTGATTCAATCGCCATGTATGCCGCATTGGATTTCGGTGCACATGCAAGATAAGTAACCGCCTCCGCAAGAATGATGCGTGCCTCAGGCATGCCAACAAGTGCAACTGCTTGCGCTGCTGCAACGGTTAAACCAAGAGCACTGGGATCGGCGATGCCAATATCTTCACTGGAGCTAATCATTACTCGACGGGCAATGAAACGTGGATCCTCACCTGCTTCCAACATCCGCGCTAAATAGTGCAGCGCAGCATCTACATCAGAGCCTCGGATGCTTTTAATAAATGCGCTAGCAACGTCGTAATGATTATCGCCACCTCTGTCATACGTTGCGATGACTCGGTCTACTGCACGGCCAAGTACATCGGCTGTAATTTCACCAGTTGCAGCACCGGCGGCGGCTTCAAGATATGTAAGTGCTCGACGTGCATCCCCTGCTGCGAGTCTGACAAGAGAGCCCAGGGCCTCTTGGGAAATGGTGACTTCATTGTTGAGTCCGCGAACGTCTGTGATTGCTCTATTGATGAGCGTTGCAATATCGGAATCAGGAATTGCACGAAGAGTCAGAACAATAGAACGTGAAAGGAGAGGGGAAATGATGGAGAAAGATGGGTTCTCGGTAGTAGCAGCAACAAGTGTGACCCATCTATTTTCTACTCCGGGAAGGAGTGCATCTTGTTGTGCTTTGGAGAAACGGTGAACCTCGTCGATAAAGAGAACGGTTTCTTTCTTCTCTTTTTCTAGGCGCTCTTGCGCTTCGGAAAGGACTTCGCGTACTTGGGCGACACCTGAACTTACTGCTGAGAGTTCTACAAAGGCGCGCGAGTCAGAATGCGCGATCATTTTGGCGAGTGTTGTTTTTCCACTTCCGGGTGGGCCATAGAGCAAGACGCTGGTGATGTGTTTTTCTTGCCCCTGAATTAAACGCTCTAGGGGAGAACCAGCTTGCAAGAGGTGGTGTTGGCCAAGAAGTTCTTGGACGCTTGCAGGTCGAAGTCTGACGGCAAGTGGCGCCGTGAGATCCCGCGCATTTGTTGCTTCCATTTTCATCCCAACTTGATGTGACTAGTGAAGGATGTAATTTCCATACTTGGCCATGATGGCAATCGCCAAGGCCGAGAATATGCCGGCAACAACAACGGTGTCCCATCCGCTCATCATGCGTCGGGTGAGAGTTGCAGTGAGTTTCTCACTGAATGGGAGGTTTCCATCCAAAACGTTGATTCGGAACATGCTGGAAAAGACGGTGATTGTGGAGGTCGTTACGAGCAAGCACCATGGGCAGAAAGCACCGATAACAAAGTAGCTCTGGGAAAATAACCAACCAGCAAAGAGCAGGCCAACAAAGTAAACAGAGAGAGCGATTCGCATAAACCAGCGCGGGAATTTTGCGCCACCGAGGGCAGATATTGCCAAGGTGATGACAACGGGTTCGCAGATGAGTCCGAGAAATGAATTAGGAAAACCTAAGAGATTTGATTGCCAGGAGACGCCAACTTTGCCGCAAGAAATCACGGAGTTGATATTGCAACTCAGTGCAGAGTCGGGATTCTTTGCGAGTGCAATTGCATCGATAGAAAGAACAAGAGAGGCGGTGATGGAGATTAAAGATGAGACCAGCATGGTCCAATACGCCTTAACGTGATTTGTCGCCGATACTCGCTCTTGCGTCATACTCATTAAGAACGTCCTATCTGTTATCAATCTGTTATCAATCCTTGCGCAGAGTCTACCCGTGCCTCAAAAGTGAGCAAATGTAGGGATAAAGCCCCCGTTGTATAGTTCACGCATGCCAAAGAGCCTTAGGAAAATCCTCTCAGCGCTCTTGGCTCTGTCGTTTTTAGCTCTAACTCCTGCTGGATATGCCTCCCAGAAAACTACAATCACAGTTTTTGCAGCATCTAGCCTTGCAGATAGTTTCACGTACCTTGGGAAAGCATTCGAAAAATCACATCCCGGAACATCTGTTCTTTTTTCTTTCCTGGCATCACCCAGTCTTGCTACACAGATTAATGCGGGGGCCCCGGCCGATGTCTTTGTTTCAGCATCCGGTAAAGATATTCAAAATGCCTCTGATCGAGTGCCTATTTACCAGGGCTATGTTTTTAATCGTGTAGTCCTAGCTGTACCCGTGAAGAACCCTTTCAAGATTGTGCGTATTCGCGGATTAAATACACCTGGCGTTAAATGGATTCAGTGCGCACATGAAGTGCCTTGTGGAGTGGCAGCCGACGCCGCCCTTTCATCCGATGGCACCGTGACTTCAAAGCCTGTCTCGCTCGAACCCAAATCGGCTAGCGTGATTGCCAAGCTATTGCTCGGAGAAGTAGATGCGGCAATTGTTTATCACACAGATGTTGTTAAGAATAGAAAAGCACTTAAGGAAATTGTCTTTACGGATCGCTTAGCTTCCTCGACGCGATATGCAATAGGTGTTGTGAGTGACACCAAACAGAAAGCCTTAGCAACGTCATTTATGGACTATGTGCAAGCGCCTAAAGCAATCCTTTATTTGAGGCGAAGTGGCTTTGGAGTTATTTCTTGACCTTGCATAAGGTTGATAAATTAACTGGCACGTTAGCCGTCCTTGCAAGTTTTTTCATTATTGCCCCCATGTTTGCTCTCTTAGTAAAAGTCCCTTGGGGATCTTTCTTACATGACCTTGCACAAACACAATCTAAGCAAGCGATCACATTGGCGCTCTGGACTTCGATTCTTGCCGCGTGCATCTGTGTTCTCTTGGGCGTTCCATTGGCATGGGTGTTGGCACGTGGAAATGAACGAGTAACAAATATTCTGCGGCCAATAGTTTTAGCCCCAATCGTTTTACCGCCTACCGTTGCCGGGATCGCATTACTGGCGCTATTTGGTAGAGATGGACTCCTTGGTAAGTATCTTTACCAAGCAACAGGGTGGTCAGTTCCTTTCACGAGTATTGCCGTTGTCATCACCGGGGTGTTTGTGGGAATGCCCTTTCTGGCATTGATTGTGGAATCAAACTTTCGCCATATTCCCAAGGATTTAGAAGATGCAGCGGTGACTGATCGTGCATCACGTCGTGAAGTATTTTCACTTGTTGCGTTGCCACAGATTCGAAATGGAATAGCCACTGGTGCCGTGCTCGCTTGGGCGCGTGCGTTGGGGGAGTTTGGCGCCACCATGATGTTTGCAGGTTCATTACCCGGGCGTACTCAAACTTGGGCGATGGAGGTTTATATGCAGATGGATTTGGATATGGGGACGGCCTACACACTCAGCGCAGTCATGTTGGTGATTGCTGTTGCCGTTGTATTTGCTCTTCGTAAACCACTCACGCAGGCATTTTCCTCATGAAGATCGCGCCTTTGGTCGAACCTGGCCCAGAGCTCAGCGCAAGTGAAATACGCAGGTATGCCCGACATCTTGTCCTGCCAGGAGTGGGAAATCTTGGACAGAGACGATTAGCAAATGCAAAAGTGCTCTGCGTCGGAGCAGGTGGATTGGGCTCGCCCGTGTTGATGTATTTAGCGGCTGCGGGAGTTGGGACACTAGGTGTAGTTGATTTTGATCTTGTCGATGAAAGTAATTTGCAAAGGCAAGTTATTCATGGCCAGGCAGATATTGGCATGAAGAAAGTAAAGAGCGCTGAAGCGAAAATCGCGGAGATCAATCCGTATGTGAAAGTTAATACTCACGATTTTCGATTGAATCGCGAAAATGTATTGGACCTTTTCAGCCAATACGATCTCATTGTTGATGGGACGGATAATTTCTCGACGCGTTACATGATTAACGATGCGTGTGTCATAACAAATAAGCCATGCGTGTGGGGCTCTGTTTATAGATTTGATGGGCAGGTAAGTGTTTTCTGGCCCTCACACGGCCCTTGCTACCGTTGCCTGCACCCCGTGCCACCGGCGCAAGGACTTGTTCCCAATTGCGCAGAAGGCGGAGTCTTAGGTTCGCTCTGCGCGAGCATTGGATCCATACAGACAACGGAGACAATCAAGATCATTACCGGGACTGGTACGGCGCTCATCGGATCGGTACTTATTTATGATGGTTTAGAGACCACATTCGACAAGATTACTGTTTCGAAAGATCCCTCATGCGTCATGTGCGCAGATCCTTCAAGTGCACAATTGCTCGATGACTATGACGAATTTTGCGGGACACTGACGTACTCAAGTGAAATCACAGCAGAGGAATTAGCAGGTCGAATTCGAAGCGGTGAGAATTTTCAACTCGTCGATGTTCGTGAGCCGCACGAGTGGAATGAAGGTTACATAGAAGGAGCTGTGTTGATTCCGCAGGCTGAATTTTATGATGGACGAGCTCAGGAAAAGATTTCAAAGAAATTACCCGTTGTCTTGTACTGTCATTTAGGTATTCGATCTGCGCATGCCCTGAGCGCGCTCAAACACAGTGGTTATGAAAATGCATCACATCTCTTAGGTGGGATTGTTTCTTGGGATGAGTACATGAGAAATGGCTAGCAATTGGAGTGCGCTCATCTTGTCGGGTGGAACAAGTGGGAGATTTGGTTCTGATAAGTCAGAGGCAAAACTAGAAGGTCGTGCGTTGATAGATCTCGTTCTTGACGCAATTCCTGGAGATGTTCCTGTCGTGGTCGTGGGTCCCAATCGCTTGGAATTCGATTCGCGTGTACAAGTTATTCAAGAGCAGCCGCCATTTGGTGGGCCAGTGGCAGGTATAGCTGCAGGAATTAGCCTGGTGAAAACAGAGCTTGTTGCTATCTTGGCAACGGATATGCCTTATGCGCCTTCAATTCTTCCTCTATTGATCGCGAATCTGGATGAGGAGATAGATGCGATCTTGCCGTTGGATGACAGTGGATTCCTTCAACCATTTTCTGGAATCTATCGAAGGTCTGCATTGGCTGCTGCTTTGGAAAAACTTGCCACGGTGGATGGTGAATCCATGCGCAATTTGGTGGCAGACCTTCGAGTGAAGAGTTTTGAACTTGCGGGCGATGCTCGTGCACTCTTAGATATTGATACCCAGGATGATTTGCAGAGAGAGGTCAAGGCATGAGCCACGTATTACGCGAAGCTGAATGGTCTCTTGCACGCGAGGCAGCAGTATTGAGTGCGAAAGTTTTATCTGCCGAAACCTTGCCGCTATCTCAATGTACTGATCGGACTCTAGCTTGCGATGTTGCCGCACTCGTTGATCTTCCTACTTATGAAACATCTGCAATGGATGGCTTTGCGGTAGCCGGGCGTGCACCGTGGAAAATTGTTGGGGATGTAAAAGCTGGTACGCCGATGCATGAAGAACTTCTCGAAGGCACAGCAGTGCGCATTGCCACCGGCGCAGTTATTCCGGCGGGAACTTTTGGCGTAATAAGGTGGGAAATTGCCGAAGTGGTAGATGGCATGCTCACTGGCGAAGTTCTAGCAAGGGGAGATATTCGACCTGCAGGAGTTGAATCTCGGAAGGGCGAAATCATCGCCCCCGTAGGAACAACTTTATCCCCGGCATGGATTGGCTTATTAGCATCTGCGGGCCATGACGAACTTCAAGTTACCCGTAGGCCGCGTGTTGAAATTATTTTGCTCGGTGATGAAATCCAACTCGAAGGAATACCGACAGATGGATTAGTCCGCGATGCATTGGGACCCCAGCTTCCTGGTTGGTTAACACGGATGGGTGCTGAAGTTGTCTCTCTAAATTACGTTGAAGATGAACTTTCATTAGTCGTTGATGCTATCGGCGAAGCCTCCCAACGTGCCGATGTAATTCTTACTACAGGCGGCACTGCAGATGGGCCGCGTGATCATTTACATGAAGCGATTGCTCAACTAGATGGCGAAATTATTGTTGATCGCGTAAAAGTACGTCCGGGTCATCCAATGTTGTTAGCGCGCGTTGGGGGAGTATCACTACTGGGTCTTCCTGGTAATCCGCAGTCGGCAATCGTTGCTCTCATGACTTTAG
Organism: uncultured Actinomycetes bacterium; assembly: GCA_903928745.1. Classification (GTDB taxonomy): domain Bacteria; phylum Actinomycetota; class Actinomycetes; order Nanopelagicales; family Nanopelagicaceae; genus QYPT01. The sequence goes on from CAIYRR010000072.1 coordinate 7,760, forward strand.
GAGCGCCAGTTATCGATTCATTGCTGGGCAGAACTGTAAAGGAGCTTGAAAAAGTAACGACCCGCAATGAGATTAAGGCTCGTGAGGATTTCACTCGATTGGTTTTGGGCAATGTGCGCGGAGGGATATTTGAGGAAGGCGAACATCTAGGTTCTGCCATGTTGCGCGGATTAGCTCATTCCTCGGGCTTTGCTGTGGCCACGCAACCCACGTGCGCAGCAGGATCTATCGTGGCGTGGTTACCGCTTCCCTAACGTAGGATTCAGGATTATGACAACTGAGAATTCATTCACACATCTAGATGACAAAGGCCAAGCCCACATGGTTGATGTCACCGATCGCGATGTCAGCGTTCGTACCGCCACTGCATCGGGCTCAGTAAAACTTTCCCACGCTGTTGTCGCACTACTGCGCGAGGGCGGAATTCCTAAAGGAGATGTGTTGGCCACTGCGCGCATCGCTGCGATCATGGGTGCCAAACGCACTCCAGATCTCATTCCTTTGTGTCATCCCATTGCACTTCACGGCGTGGATGTAGAACTCGAAATTATTGAGTCCGGAGTTTCTATTCGCGTATCTGTGCGTACCGCAGATCGCACGGGTGTGGAAATGGAAGCGCTCACTGCTGTTTCTGTCGCGGGGCTAACGGTGATTGACATGGTGAAAGCTTTGGATCCTGGCGCATCAATGTGCGATGTTCGGGTGGAAGCTAAATCAGGTGGTCGAAATGGTGACTGGGTTCGGGATTGACCAGTTATAGCGCGCAGGTAATCACCGCGAGCAATCGCGCATCACAAGGTGTCTATGAAGATCTCAGCGGAAATATTCTTGCCGAAGGTTTGCGCGCATTGGGATATGAGGTTGCCTCCGTTGTCGTTGTGCCTGATGAGGGTGCACTTATTGCGCTAGAAATCTCGAGAGCACTTGCATCTTCGATCGATCTGATTGTGACAACGGGTGGCACAGGTGTGTCTCCAACAGATGTCACTCCTGAAGCCACAGCCCCATTCATCGAAAAACTTATCCCTGGATTTGGCGAAGCGCTACGTGCACAATCGCGCGATCGAGTACCAACTTCAGATCTCACACGCGGTTTGGCTGGCACGCATGGAACATCCCTGATTATTAATCTCCCAGGATCTCCTGGTGGAGTAAGAGATGGCCTTGTCATCATTGAACGCCTTGCAGGTCATATCTTGGAGCAAACGCGTGGAGTGGATCATTCGTGATTAGCGCGCTTGTCACGCAAGAGCGCATTGAAGTATCTACCTTCTCTGATGCGGTGAAGTCTGATGTTTATGGCGCAGTTGTCACATTCGCAGGAGAAGTTCGCGATAACGACCAGGGCAAGAGAGTTACGTCTTTGACCTATGAAATTCATCCATCGGCACAAGAGGTTTTACTAGAAATCGTCACTGAGGTCGCGGCTAAACATGATTTAGGAAATGTTGCAGTGGCTCACCGATATGGTGCAATCGAAATAGGGGAGAGCGCATTTGTAGTTGCTGTTTCCTCGGTTCATCGAGGACCTGCATTCGCTGCTTGCTCTGAGCTTGTTGATGAGGTCAAAGCACGATTGCCCATTTGGAAATATCAAGTCTTTGCCGATGGCACTGATGAATGGGTTAACTGCGCATGAGCGCTTTAATAGATTCCTATGGGCGCAGACACAAAGACTTACGCGTTTCGCTCACTGATAGATGTTCTCTTCGTTGCACTTATTGCATGCCCCATGATTTTTCCGATTGGTTAAAGTCCGATCACCTTCTCGATACCGATGAACTAATGAGCGTTATTAGCGCAGCAGTGTCGGTTGGTATTGAGGAGATTCGCTTAACGGGAGGAGAACCGCTCTTACGTGCCGACATCGTCGACATCGTTTCTCGGATTGCGGGTCTGACCAACGCCCCCAAACTTTCGTTGACTACCAACGGATTAAAGCTCAAGGAACTGGCTAAATCATTGGCTGATGCTGGCCTTGAGCGAATCAATGTGAGCCTAGATACTTTGCGAAGAGATCGTTTTGTAGCCCTAACCCATCGCGACAGAATTGATGATGTGTTCGCAGGTCTTGAGGCCGCACTTCAGGCTGGACTGGCGCCAATCAAAATCAATTCGGTCCTACTTCGTGGCATCAATGATGATGAAGCCCCAGCACTGTTGAAATGGGCGATGAGCGAAGGGTTTTCTCTGCGCTTCATTGAACAAATGCCATTGGATGCGGGTGGAATTTGGGATCGCACCACAATGGTTACCGCGCAGGAAATGCTTGCATCATTGTCAGATCATTTTGAGTTGTCTCCAGTACCAGATCGTGGCTCTTCACCAGCAGAGGAATTTTATATTGACGGCACGATAGAAACAGTTGGCATCATTGCCAGCGTTACCCAACCTTTTTGTGGTGCGTGTGATCGTTTACGTTTAACTTCTGATGGCCAATTGCGTTCGTGTCTATTTTCCTTAGAAGAGATGGACTTGCGAAAAGTGTTACGCAATCCCGATCTTTCTAACCAAGAGATTGCAGAAGAGATTGCCGACCGATTCTATAAAACAGTTGCTGGCAAGTTACCTGGTCATGGAATTAACGATCCAAGTTTCATTCAACCACGTCGTCCGATGTCAGCGATCGGCGGATAAAGTTAGCCTCCAGCGAATTTAGGAAGTACATCAATCTGACTTCCGGCTTTGATCAGCAATTCACGATCATGATTGGCTACACCATTCACCAAGAACGAACATTGCGGAATAATGCGTTCGAGTTCTGGATAAGTAGTAATACATTTGTTGAGAATGTCCTGCAGAGTTGCCGAGGCAAGGTTGAGGCTCTCAGTTTTAGCAGCAGCCCTTGCAGCAGCGAAGAAGCGAACTTCAACAGTTTCCATAAGGCAATTATGACCGACTAAGCAACCAAAATCGATCGCTTAGAGAGCCCCATGAAGTAACCATCGATGAGAGTTTTCGAAGGTGCATCTACTTGGGCTCCTGTACCTAGGGCAACAAATAGTGGTGTGAAATGCTCGACTGTTGGATGTGCATAGGGCATACCAGGAGCTAATTCTTTAAATTTGGAGAGAGTATCAACATCACCGTTGGCTAAAGCTTCCGCCGCCCAAGTATCAAATTCAGATGACCAACCGGGTGCTTGTGCATTTGGGCTCCATTCGCGCAAATAGCGAAGACCATGTGTCATAAATCCAGAACCAATGATGAGGACACCTTGATGACGAAGCGGTGCAAGACGCTTGCCTAGCTCCATCAACTTAATGGGATCATGAGTCGGCATCGACAATTGCAAAACAGGAATATCGGCATCGGGATACATCACACGAAGTGGAACCCATGCGCCATGATCCAATCCGCGATTGCTCTGATGTACGGGCTCAGTAGTGGGCATCAAAGATGCGACCAATGTGGCAAGTGCTGAAGCGTCGGGGGAGTTGTATTCCATCTCGTAGAACTTTTGATCAAAGCCACCGAAGTCATAAATCAATGGTGTATTGGCACCAGTAGCGCTCAAAGTGATCGGCTCTGATTCCCAATGTGCAGAGACAATCAGAATCGCTTTTGGTCGGGGTAAATCCGCAGCAATTGAGCGCAGTTGGCTCGTCCATAGGGCGTCATCGAGCAACATAGGGGCGCCATGGCCAATGTATAGAGAGGGCATCAATAAACTCATATGCACATCTTATGGCAATATAGTTGAAAGTTCAACTACCTTTAGCCTCGATGACACCAGCGACCTATAAGGTTGCCTGCATGAGCGATATCTCCCAGCAGGTGCGAAAAGCGCTCGATGCTGCAGTAGAGGCTATTGGTGGCTCACCGCGCGAGGGTCAGATTGAGATGGCTGAGGCGGTAGCTAACGCACTCTCTGACCGCCACCATTTGATGGTTCAAGCCGGTACTGGCACAGGTAAATCGTTGGCTTACCTTGTTCCAGCGCTCGTGCATGGCAAGAAAGTTCTTGTTGCAACAGCCACCTTGGCACTTCAACGCCAGCTCGTAGAACGAGATCTTCCGCGAATCGTTCCTGCGCTCGAAAAAGTTTTAAATCGTGAAATCACCTATGGGGTCTATAAGGGCGTGGGTAACTACATCTGTTTGCAGAAGATGAATAGTGAAACCTCTGATCCCGACGGAGATGTGTTGCTGGAAGTTTCCAGTTTGGGACAAGATGCCAAACGTCTACAAGCCTGGGCAAAAACTCCTGGCATAAGTGGCGATCGAGATGACGCCCCTGATGTCGACCGCAGAGTCTGGATGGCCAATTCCTTATCGGGACGCGAATGCGTGGGCGCTGATGTCTGCGCATATGGGACGCAATGTTTTGCAGCGGCAGCAAAAGCTAAGGCGGCGCTCGCAGATGTTGTCGTCACCAATCACACTTTGCTTGCAATTGAAATCGTTGAGTCGCATCCCATCTTGCCCGAACGCGATGCAGTAATTTTGGATGAAGCCCACGAATTCATGGATCGAACGACACAAGCAGTGACTGAGGAACTCACTGGTCCACGTGTTTCTCGGGCAGCAGCGATGGCGCGAAAACATTTACCAGGCAAACTCTCTGATGCTTTTACAAAGGCCGCCGATGCATTCGATGATGCCATGGATGAACACGGTCAAAGCGTTCGTTTTGATACTTCGCTACAAGGCCGCTTGAGCGATATTCCATCCGGGCTAGAAGCGCCGATTCGCAAAGTTCGAGAGAGCGCTCAAGCAATTGTTAACTCAATCTCTGCCGATGAAGAAATAGTTGATTCCGATGCAATTGCCGAACGAGCACGTGTAAAAGGCGCCGTCAACGAAGTTTCCACAACCGCAGGAAAATTGCTCAAACTCGGCAAGGGACAAGTACTTTGGTATGAGCCAACTTTTTCCACATTGCACTTGGCGCCACTGAGTGTCTCTGCAGTGCTTCGCGCCAATTTATTAACGAAGACTCCCGTTATTGCCACTTCTGCAACACTGACAGTCGGTAAAGGCTTTGACGCCATGGCACGCAACATCGGGTTTGTCGTTGGTGATGAAGCCGATGCTGAAGTTGAAGCCGGTGATATCGATCCGGCTAATGTTCAAATGCTCGATGTCGGATCTCCTTTTGATTTCGCAAACCAAGGAATGCTGTATTTGCCTAAACACCTTCCTGAACCAGGTCGCGATGGTCCTAGCGTTGAGGCTCTCACCGAACTCGGCGAACTCATTGACGCAGCTGGTGGTCGTACTTTGGCGCTCTTTTCATCGTGGCGTGGAGTTGAAGCAGCAGATGCCCATTTGCGCAAAGTGCTCGCAGAATTACCCATCAAGATTATTACTCAAAAACGTGGCGATGCAGTCGGACCACTAGTGGAGAGATTTGCCAAAGATGAAACATCTATTTTGCTCGGCACATTGAGCTTGTGGCAAGGCGTAGATGTACCCGGACCTGCATGCATTTTGGTTGCTATTGATCGCATTCCATTTCCGCGGCCCGATGATCCCGTGATGTCTGCCAGGGCTGCCGAAGTCGATGCAGGGGGCGGGAGTGGATTCATGCAGGTCTCCATGCCGCGTGCAGCGCTTATGTTGGCCCAAGGTACGGGACGACTTATCCGATCCATTGATGATCGAGGCGTCGTCGCCATCTTGGATTCGCGCATTGTTACGAAGCGATACGGGTCGGTCTTGTTAAATTCGATGCCACCACTATGGCGCACCTCTGATGAGAAAATTGTAAAAGAGTCACTACGCCGCCTCGATGAATCCATGACAAAATAGACCCATGCCTCGAATTAACACTGCAACTCTTTCCGAGCATCGTGATTGGCGACGCCAGCAACTTATTTCAGCGGCGTCGGCGATTGCGTTGCAGGAGGGGGGAAATGCTGTAACTGTCGCAGCGGTTGCAGAGAAGGCAGGACTTTCCCGTACCTCCGTGTACGAATACTTTGCGAGTAGCGCTGAACTTGTGGCAGACCTCGTGATTGAAGAGCTGACTGTTTTTGCACATTCACTTGAGGATGCGGTGGCACTTACATCAAATCCCTACGATGCAATTGATTCATGGATAAGTGCTGCGCTTCGATATATCGGCGATGGTCGCCACCTCTTGGCTAAAGCGCTGAGCTCTACTTCTATGCCCAAGGATCGAGCGGGAGACATTGGAGCGGCACACCGCGCGCTACTTGCACCGATGTATCAGGCCTTAAAAGAACTCGGAATTGCTGATATTGCCCAAGCGCTTACATTAATTCAAGGCGTAACAGATGCTTCCACTAAGAGAATAGAAAGCGGAAGCGATGCAGAGTTAGAGAGCATCACTGCCACCCACTTCTGCATCGCTGGAATCCGCGCTTTAGTTCCTTAAACTATTTTTAGAGTTACCTTTGAAGCAAGAGCCCCCCAAAGTGCGGGTTGGGCAGGAGCCGTTAATGAAATTAAACAGGACCCGATTTTCTTGCCCACAACTATGGTCTTTGTTACTGAACAAATATCAGGAGTGGTTGTCGTATAGGTAACGACATTTCCGAAGTTGCTCTTGGCGGGCATGAAGTAACGTGCACCAACTTTGGCAGAACCCGCAATGGTCCGGATACTTTGAACTCCTGTGGTTAATGCAAATGGGTAGTGAGAGGTCACTGCCTGATAGCTCAAACTTCCAGGGGAACTCAATGCGAAATCGCAATAACCAGTGGCTTTGAGAGCAGTAATGACGCTCTTTGTTACGGTGCAATCAGGCGTCGATGACTTAATGGAAACAAGGGCACCAGAAGCACTGGTTGCGCTGATGGCAAGTGTTGCGTGGTAGCCAAGTGTTCCGGGGATAGATCCGCTGATAACAGCATTATTGATCTTTGCCGTGATGACATCGGTTGGTTTAACGACTGTGACAGAGGCGCCAGCAAAGCTGATATTAATCGCCTGGTCTTCCGTACGATCAGTTGGTTTTGTGTGGTCATAGGTAAGAAAGATTTCGCACTGATCAACGCCACAGGTCTTGCCTTGGACTGTTCCTGTTACTGCTAGAGCGACGTCACCGATGGGTGATGCTGAAGCACCAGCTGCGTATGAGACCCACATCTGATGCGCGGTATCGCATGAAGCGGTGAGAGAACCAGCAGATGCACTTCGCAAACATTCGAGAATGTAGAGACCACCCGTTGATGGGAAATTACTCAGGGCAATATGAACTGTGTCTCCTGCAGGATTGAGATTTGTTGTCGGACCACCTTGGAATTTTGTCAATGCAATTGCGCTGGTGGGTGTGAGTAGTAAGGCCGCCATGGACAGCGCAAGTACTGGCTTGATGATGCGACGGAGGTTTACTGCTGATTTCATGTACTACTCCCTATTTCTTTGGTGTTGTAAAAGTGATGGGTAGGAAAATGTCATAAGAGCGATCGCCTTCTCGCAGATGGTCGGCGCGAACGGTAAGAGCACAGGCGACTTTTTTGCAATCAGCTAGAACTTTTCCATCAGGAGTTTTGATCACTGAAGATAAGTGCATGCGTTTGGTGAATCGTCCACCTGCAAGAAATGGCGCCGCGAGTCCTTCACCGTATGGCGGTGGATTTGATGAAATCCAATAGGAAGCATCGCCAGCGCCGCTCATATTTACCCCGCCCCCACATGGAGTCGGAATTGCACCAGTAGGTGGAACCACGCAGAAAGCTAGGTAGATCCCAACTGTTTCATCGAAATTACTGCCACGCACAGTGATACCAGAACCCGATGCAATTTTGACGCTTGAAGAAGTTAAGAGTTCTCCGTGAGTGCCTTTTGCAGAAAGAACCGATGTTGCTGCGTAAGCAGACAGGCTAGATAGGGAAGTGATCGCCGCCGCAAAGAGTGCAACTCCTATAACTCCTATAAAGCGGCGGGACTTATTCATGCCGAAACCTTAAACCCATGACCTGAGAAAGTTAGCCGACAGGTTTACTCATCTTGTCGGTGAATTATTTGGCACACTACGGCGATGAATATCCGTGCGGGGAAAACATTGCGTATCGCGATTTTTCTACCTATTTCTCTGATGATACTCACAGGTTGCTCATCCTCGTCGGTTTCAAAGAATTCCGTTTCTGACAAATTGGTGACTATTTCTGCGAAAGATATTTCGGGTATATCAATAGAGACTTCAGAGGTCCCCTCGAAAAAGCGCGTTGTTGCTCTGGCAAATGGAAGCGCTGAGATTATTTATGCAATGGGACTTTCATCAATTCTCGTAGGGCGCGATGTCGCAAGCACGATGCCAGGAATTGCAAGTGTTCCCATTGTGACATCTGGCCATCAAGTCATTCCCGAGAAGATCATTTCTCTTAATCCGGATGCTGTCTTGATTGATGCATCAACGGGTCCGAGTAGCGCTTTAAGCGTTCTTACCTCTAGCGCGCAAGAGGTGGTCCTTATTCCTGAGGCGTGGTCGCTTTCAGATATTGAGAAGAAAGTAACCGCTGTCGGAGTTGGCATCGGGGCACCAAAGAGTGCGACAGCTTTGAATCTTGCCTTAAGCAAAGTGGTAATCGATTCTAAAATCCTCCGCAAGCCCGCTATAAAAGTGGCATTTCTCTACGTGCGCGGAACCAGTTCGATATTTCTTTTAGGTGGACCAGGCTCTGGTGCCGATTCACTCATTAGCGCAATCGGCGCAGTTGATGTCGGTGCGCAGACTTTGCCCCATCCATTTAATGCACTCACGAGTGAAGCGTTAGTGAAGGCAAATCCGGATGTATTGCTTGTAATGTCCAAAGGAATGGAATCCGTTGGGGGCATTGAAGGTTTATTAGCTCTACCTGGAGTTGCTCAGACTTCGGCGGGGATAAACAGACGTGTTATCGCAGTAGATGACTCTTTGCTACTTTCCTTTGGACCCAGAACACCTGGTTTAGTTGGAGAACTTTCGCGCGCACTTACGAAAGTGATGGCGTGATGAAACGTTGGCTTACTTGGATTTATATCAGCGTGTTACTGCTAGCGATATTGCTAGCGCTTTCAGTTGGGGCCTCACACCTAGAACATTTGTGGCAAGTTCTATTTCATCCTTCGGCGAGAACTTTCCTTGGCGATCACAACATCCTTTGGCAGATACGAATACCCAGAATTGTTACAGCCATACTTGTTGGAGCCTCACTCGGAGCTGCTGGAGTTATGGCCCAAGGCGCTTGCAATAATCCACTTGCCGAACCTGCAATTGTCGGCACTTCTGCCGGTGCGGCTTTCGGCGTAGTCGCAGGTTTGCTCGCAAACATTGTCACCATTGGTTCACTCGGAGCAATAGGTTGTGGAATAGCCGGAGGACTCATTGCCTCGCTCTTGACTCTTCATCTTGCAAGAAATCGAGATGCACAGGCATCTGTCGTTTTGATTATTGTCGGAATCGCAACATCGGCCACTATCGCGGCATTGGTCGGCATAACGACCTCCATGATTTCGCGAGCCGATGCCCGTTCTGTTTCTTTTTGGGCGTGGGGCTCCTTGGCGCTGACAACAGGGAAAGATTTATGGGTTCTCTTTCCAGTAGTCGTTATCGGAATCGGCGCAGCGTGGTTTATTGCACCTGCACTAGATGTTCTTTCGTTGGGAGATTCCACCGCACGACATATTGGTATGGACCCAGTCAAGACGAGAAGGATTGCTTTAATTGCCTTGTCCGTACTTGTCGCAGGCTCCGTGAGTACAGTCGGAACAATCGCTTTTCTTGGCTTGGCAGCCCCGCATATTGCTCGATTAGGTTTTGGCCCGCGCCATAGACCACTCGTTCTTCATAGTGCGCTCATCGGCGCAGTTATTTTGCTCATTGCAGATACGGGTGCGCGCACCGTTGCCGCTCCGAGTGAATTACCGATTGGACTAATTACCGCGTTGATTGGCGCTCCAATATTGATCACTCTGGTTCGCCGAAATATCGATGTCTGGAGAGTCCAATGATTAGCGCAAGGAAACTTTCACTTGTTCGCGGTGAGAAAATTGTGCTGGAAAACTTTTCAATAGATATTCAACTGGGTCAAATAACCGCGATCCTGGGGCCAAATGGTTGCGGCAAGAGCACTCTTCTGGCTGCACTTTCTGGTGATTTACAACCGGCTACGGGAGATATTTCTCTTGATGATCGCCCCATAAATGAATATTCAATTGCACAATTGGCGCGAATCAGGGCCGTGTCATCGCAGAGCCAAAGATTTTCCCTTGCATTCACAGTTGAGCAGATCCTGGAAATGTCGTTGTTGCGTTCGGGTAATGAAGAAAGTACGAGCAATGCAATACAAGCGCTAAATATCGCCCACCTTCTGGGGCGAAAAGTCACAACTTTGTCTGGCGGCGAGCAGCAAAGAGTTGGAATAGCGATGGCTATTGCTCAGGCAACTCCTTATCTATTTCTTGATGAACCCTTCGCTGCCCAAGATCTTGAAAGCATCACGCGCATTCAAAAATTCTTACGAGAATTAGCCGTGCAAGGAGTTGGCGTAGTTGTGGTTGCTCACGCCCAAGAAGATTCGCTGGATTGGTGCGATGTGAAAGTTCGTTTGCCGATTCGATAATCTAGAAATCGCGCAGGAGGATTGCGTGAACAGCAGGCCATGATTTTGCAAAACTTGGATGCAAAGACATCGAATCAATTTCATCCCAAGGTACCCATCGCAATTCCTGCGATTCGTGGTTCATTTCATGGGGAACTAATTCTTCGGTGACGCTGGCAATGATGGTGTCGTAGCGCCAATCACCATGGTCATCAGTATGCGTTGCAATGATGGTTACGTGCACTGGTTCGATACCAGTTTCTTCGATCGCTTCTCGGATGGCCGCCTCTGGTGGTGTTTCATGAGAATCTCGAGCCCCTCCAGGAATGCCCCAGGTATCTCCATTGTGAACCCACTCGGCGCGATGTTGAAGCATGAGCGTCTTTCCTCGCACCATCAGCAACCCTGCGGCGCCGTGAAGTCCCCAGTGCTTATTGCCACATTGGCATTGCACCCAGCCATCCCCGTCGCGCGCGCTCATGAGTCCACCTTACGGCTATCGCTCACGGCTTTCCACAGGATTACTCGCCGCCAAGAGAGTGATTTCCAACAAAGTTTTACTCTGCCAAGCATGCAAACACTTTTACCCACCCGCGTATTTTCAATACTTCTCATCTGTCCAGTGCTTCTTCTTGCCTCATTGGCCCAACCTGAGAAAGCCGTAGCCGCCGATTGCACCGATAGTGCGTGCATTGATGTTTATGTACTTGATGGTCGACTCGTCATTGAAGCGCATAAGGGGAGCGCGAGCGCATCTTCAAAAACTTCTTCCTCGACCCCAAAACCAGTAGTAAAAACAACCAGGATCCCTAAGCCGAAAGTTACCGTTCATGCAGTTGCAACAAAGAAAGCAGCAGTGAAGAAAATCGTTATTCGTAAACCCGTTGTTCGCAAAGCAATTCCCACGCTTGCTCCTGGCGTTTCCCTTAATGACAAATTAACAAAACTCTTGCCGACTGCGTCCATCGCAAAGCAGCCAACGGGAAATGTTCTGGCAGATGTTGCCGTTATTTATTGGTGTAATTTGCCAAGAGTTTTTAATACGAAAGTTGCGATCATCGGCGAAGTCATTGATGTGACCATGCGCGCCTCATTCATATGGAGTTTTGGTGATGGCGGGTTTTACACAACGACCACTCCCGGTGGCCCTTACCCGAGTCAAGAGATTATGCACACCTATACCAATCCGGGGACATATTTAGTAACGATGCTCGCGACATGGGGAGGGACATGGACGCACAATGGAGTTGCTCGTGCAATCTCGGGTGAAGTTCGAAAAATCTCAGTAAAGACTATTCATGTAGTGAGTGCTCCGACCGTTGTTGCAAATTAATCACCGTTCATTCTTTCTCCACAACATCATTTCTAGCAATGAAATTTCGTCAGTACCTCCATGCAGGCTCTGCACTTATGACAACAAATACAGATCACCAGAAAGGTTTACCTATGTATTCACAGGATGCTGATTCAATTTCAATAGCGCAATCAATCTCCCCCCTCGCCCTCAGTACAGATGCAGTTTTTCTCGCGCAAGTAGCAAAGCGGAGTAAATCGACAAAAGTTGGAGCCGTATGCGTCATAGATTTAGCTTCACATTTCATTTCCGGCACAATTGGTAATGATTTAGTTGCCGATCAAGAGTTATCTTCACGAGTCATTTCATCAATGCGCGATATTCAAGTGCGAGATTTTGCACTCGGGTCTCACTCTGAAGCAACGTTGCAGATTTACTCGATGATGTGGAAGTACCTATTGCGAATTGCGCCGGCTGGGTATGTGGCTCCCATTGCCTGCGTTCTGGCAGCCCTGTCCTACGAGAATGGCGATGTGCCCCTTGCTCAGAGTTGCCTGGATCGGGCATATGCCGATGAGCCTTCTTACTCATTGGCTGCTCTCTTGCGACGAGTCTTTAGCTCAAGTTGGCCTCCCGAGGCTTTCTCTCAAATGCGCAAAGAATTACATCCCAAAGTCTGCGCATCTATATTCGATGGCGCCGAGGAGCTTTCTCTTGCTCAATAAAGTTATTTCACATACGTAGGTTCATCGCGTAGAATTGCCACCAGGTCACGAGTTCCAGGTATCAGCCCCGGCTTACTGGACGGCAACCCTCCATCGCGGCGGGGTGCTCTGGGTGAAGACCAGGTCGGCAGTTCTACTGCCCGGCAAGTGCGGAAGGCTTTTTAATGGCAAATTCTCTATCTCCAGATGTAACTGGTGCATGGCTGGAGAGTGATGACCCAGGTGATCGTAAATTCTTGAAAATCGGATCACTTCTTTTAGAAAATGGCGAAATCCTCGAAGATGTAACGATCGCTTATCAAAGTTGGGGCACACTCAATGCCGCACGCGATAACGCAGTCCTGATTAATCACGCTCTGACGGGATGGTCGGATGTTCCAGGGTGGTGGCCATCCATGGTCGGTCCAGGATTGCCATTTGATACAGATAAATTTTTCATTCTCTGTCCCAATGTTATTGGCGGATGCCAGGGGAGTACTGGACCATCGAGCATTGCACCCGATGGGAAAAGATATGGCTCACGTTTTCCAACATTGACGATCAGGGACATGGTTGCTGCAGAGGTTGCATTTAGCGATGCCATGGGAATTGATCGTTATCGCTTAGCCGTTGGTCCTTCTCTGGGTGGAATGCGAGCACTGGAATGGGCGATCACTTTGCCTGAGCGCATTGGGGCAATTTGTACGATCGGATCATCTGCAGTTGCAACAGGCGATCAAATTGGCACCGCCTCTATTCAAATTCGCGCAATCAAAAGTGATCCCAATTTCAAAGGTGGCGATTATTACGAAAGCAAAAATGGCCCCCTTGATGGCCTCGGAATTGCCCGCAGAATCGCGCATCTGACCTATCGGACAGAGGCGGAGATGGATGTGCGCTTTGGCCGTGAGTTACAAGGTGATGACACAGGTCGCTATGCGGTGGAGTCCTACCTAGATCACCAGGCAAGCAAGCTGGCCCATCGATTTGATGCCAATACCTACATCTCATTGACGGAGGCCATGAACTCTCATGATGTCGGCAGGGATCGCGGCGGAGTTGCTCGGGCGCTCGCATCGATCACGGTTCCGGTCGTTGTTGTTTCCATTGATACCGATCGACTTTTTCCACCACGTTTGCAGGCAGAAATCGCTGATTTGGTTCCGAGCGCCCTTGCGCTCACGACCATTGCCTCGCCTTTTGGACATGATGGCTTTTTAGTAGAAGTAGAGGCTGTCGGAGAGGTAATTCGTCACGCTCTCACGCTGGGGTAGAGAGTTTCGGGCTCAAAACGGGCTTTTCGATGTGCATTTACCCCTGTGGATAATTTATAATATAGCCATCGCTTCTTCGCGATTGGTCGGTCAAGATTAATCGGGGAAGCCAAAACAAAGGACTGCTGTGGCTGCAACGAGTGCGCTCAAAAACAAGGCAACTGCTAAAAAAGCAGCACCAGCCAAGAAAGCAGTAGCGAAAAAAAGCGCGCCCGTTAAGAAAGCGCCCGTAAAAGCGGTGGCAAAAAAGGCAGCAGTGAAGAAAGTTGCTAAGAAGGCGGCCCCAGTAAAGATTGCTTTGAAGAAAGATCTCACCGCTGCAGATGTTCGTTTGATTATTAGCGCGAAAGAAGCAGTTCATCGTCAAAAAGAATTAAATGAAGAACTTGCAGAGCGCGGTGTAACAAGTCTTAACCGCATTCCCAAGAAACTTGATAAGCCATTAGTTGATGAAGCGCGTGAACTCGTCGCATCTGTTCCTGTACTCGTAGAAAAACTTCACAAGATGGGTCTTGGTAGCCCTAATCGCATTCTAAAGAAGTCCGAATACGCACTTGTTGCACCCGTTGTTGTAGTTCCTGCGGTTGATGCAAAAGCGGCAAAGGCAGACGCATCAGTTGCAAAGATCGATGGCGAAGATGTTGAACTCGAAGAAGTAGAACTTGAAGACCTAGAAGCACTTGTTGCGGAAGTTTCATCAGATGAACCCGCTGAAGAAAAGGGCACAACTCCTCGCGTCGTTAACTTGGCTGAGGAAAGCAACGGTAATGAGGCCGATGCATTTACATTGAAGGCATCTGAAGAAGATGATGCGCCGGCTCAGACAGTTATGACTGCTGGTGCAACCGCTGACCCTGTTAAGGATTACCTTAAGCAGATCGGTCGCGTTGCTCTCTTGAATGCAGAACTCGAAGTAGAGCTTGCTACACGTATCGAAGCTGGCCTCTTTGCTGAGGAAAAGTTAGCAACAGAGAAGAAGTTAGAGAAGAAACTTAAGCGCGAACTTGAGTGGATTGTTGAAGATGGAAAACGTGCGAAAAACCACCTACTAGAGGCTAACTTGCGTCTTGTTGTCTCACTAGCAAAGCGTTACACCGGCCGTGGCATGTTGTTCTTGGACCTTATTCAAGAAGGAAACCTCGGTTTGATTCGCGCCGTTGAAAAGTTTGACTACACCAAGGGTTATAAGTTCTCGACCTATGCAACATGGTGGATCCGCCAAGCAATTACTCGCGCGATGGCAGACCAGGCCCGCACGATTCGTATTCCTGTTCACATGGTTGAAGTCATCAATAAGTTGGCTCGTGTTCAACGCCAGATGTTGCAAGACCTAGGTCGCGAACCCACACCAGAGGAGCTTGCTAAAGAACTTGATATGACCCCTGAAAAAGTTGTTGAAGTTCAAAAGTATGGCCGCGAACCAATCTCGCTTCACACCCCATTGGGAGAAGAAGGCGACTCTGAGTTCGGAGATCTCATTGAAGACTCTGAAGCAGTAGTACCTGCCGATGCTGTCTCTTTCACATTGCTCCAAGAGCAGTTGCATGCGGTCCTAGATACGCTTTCTGAACGTGAAGCCGGCGTAGTAGCAATGCGCTTTGGTCTCACCGATGGTCAGCCAAAGACTCTTGATGAAATCGGCAAGGTCTACGGCGTTACTCGTGAGCGCATTCGCCAGATCGAATCGAAAACAATGTCCAAGCTTCGTCACCCATCACGCAGCCAAGTTCTGCGCGACTACCTCGATTAATAGTTATTTAAAAGTGGCTAACCCAACTATTTTCATCAACCCCGTAAGCGGCTCTATCAAGATCTTGGGGGCGGTGGATTTTGTCGATGCAGAGGGCAACGTTCTAGAAACTAAAGAGAACGTGAAGTTTTGTGGCTGCAGTTTAAGTAAAGATAAGCCGTGGTGTGATGGCAGCCATAAGGCAATTACCCAGAAAAACAGTGCTCCGAGCGCTTAACAAGTAGTTAAATAACTGAAGGTGTCTCCACAAGCTTCTCGGTCTCATCTTGAATGTGAGACACGACAGGCTTAAGTTTTTCAGCATATTCCTTGGCGTGATGGCCACAGAAAAGTAACTCTCCACCCGAAAGCATTACTGCACGAACGTATGCCTGGGCTCCGCAACGATCGCAACGATCGACGGCGTTGAGGGGAGTGGTCTCAAGGATCAATTGTTCAGTCATTGCGCTCTCCTCACAGTGTGGGACCCTCGATTGGGTCTCTGTACTAGGGAACATCAAACCATGTATTACTTATTCCCCGCTCGTTAAAGAATATTTATTTTTTCGCGGTGGGATATATCACGCATGAATTCCACGCTTCACAGACGATATTCACAGCAAATATTCAATATATGAGACGACTACGGCGCGTTTACCGTTGCATATGCCATTACGTGGCTAATCTTTGCGCCCGTGGCCAGTAAACAGAGTGAGACGATTGACGCAAGCTATACCGCCAAAGATTTAGCGGTGCTTGAGGGCCTAGATGCCGTACGCAAACGCCCAGGTATGTACATCGGTTCCACTGATTCGCGTGGACTCATGCATTGTTTGTGGGAGATCATCGATAACTCAGTGGATGAAGCACTTGCTGGACATTGCAAGAAAATTGAAATTAATCTTGAATCAGATGGTTCTGTTGAAGTACATGATGATGGTCGCGGAATTCCTGTAGATAAAGAACCAAAGACTGGCCTTACGGGTGTCGAAGTTGTTCTGACGAAACTTCACGCCGGTGGAAAATTTGGTGGAGGTTCATACGCAGCATCAGGTGGTTTGCACGGTGTAGGTGCATCTGTTGTTAATGCACTTGCTTCACGCCTTGATGCTGAAGTGGATCGCGATGGAAAGATTTACTGGATGTCATTCCAACGCGGCACCGCGGGCATCTTTGATGGTGAGGGACCTAAAGCGCCGTTCACTCCCGCTTCGGGCTTGCGCATCGTTGGAAAGGTTGCGCATAAAGTAACCGGAACCCGCATTAAATGGTGGAGCGATAAGCAGATCTTTCTTAAAGAGGCCGAGCTGGAGCTTGAAGAGATTTACGCTCGTGCACGTCAGACTTCCTATTTGGTACCAGGGCTAACACTCATCGTCAATGACAATCGCACCAAAACAAAGACCACGGAGACTTTCTTTCACAAGGGCGGAATCGCTGAATACTGCGCATTCTTGCAACCAGATGAAGCAGTCGGCGATGTTATTCGTTTAACCGGTAGCGGTCATTACGCCGAGACAGTTCCTGTTCTTGATGACCAAGGACATATGGTCTCCACCGAAGTCGAACGTGACATGGGCGTTGATATCGCGATGAAGTGGGGCAATGGTTTTGATACGACCATGCGCTCTTTCGTCAACATCATTGCTACGCCAAAAGGTGGAACACATATTCAAGGTTTCGAACGTGCGATTACGAAAGCGTTTAACGAAGCGCTTCGATCGACAAAGACTCTGAAGAATTCTGAGATCGATGTAATTAAAGATGACATCATGGAAGGCCTTACGGCAGTTGTGACCGTGCGAATGTCTGAGCCACAGTTTGAAGGTCAGACGAAAGAAGTTCTGGGTACTGCTGCTGCTACCCGCATCGTTGCCGCCGTTGTAGCCGAGGAGATGAAAGCTTTCTTTGCAACAACCAAACGTATTGATAAAGCTAATGGTCGTCTCATTCTTGAAAAAGTTGCAGCGGCATCACGAACCCGAATCTCTGCACGTGCACATAAAGATTTGCAACGTCGAAAAAATGCTTTAGAAAACTCCTCTTTGCCAACCAAACTCTCTGATTGCCGAAGTGAAGATGTATCTCGCACAGAACTCTTTATTGTTGAGGGCGAATCTGCTTTGGGTACTACAAAAGCGGCACGTAATTCTGAATTCCAGGCCATCTTGCCCATCCGCGGAAAGATCCTTAACGTTCAGAAAGCGTCGCTGTCGCAGATGCTCGATAACACCGAATGTGCATCCATCATTCAGGTAATCGGCGCTGGTTCTGGGCGCTCCTTCGAACTCGATGATGCACGTTATGGCCGAATCATCTTGATGTCGGATGCAGACGTTGATGGCGCTCATATTCGCTGTTTATTGCTGACTTTGCTCTATCGCTACATGCGCCCATTGATTGATGCAGGTCGCGTATTTGCTGCGATCCCACCCCTCCATCGCATTGAAGTCATGGGATCGGGCGGCAAGAAGGGCGACTTCCACTACACATATTCTGATGACGAAATGAAGAAAGTTTTAGCTGATCTCACTAAGGCTGGCAAGAAATGGAAAGAACCTCTTCAGCGCTATAAAGGTCTGGGCGAAATGGATGCGCACCAGTTGCGTGACACAACCATGGATCCTGACCACCGCACATTGCGCCGTGTAACGGTTTCTGATGCTGCCGCTGCAGATGCCATGTTTGAACTTCTCATGGGAAATGATGTTGCACCGCGCAAGGAATTTATATCTACTGCAGAGATTGATCGCGATCGGATTGACGCCTAATTCTTTACCGCTTTGGAATCTGCAGAACAATATTTCTATCTTCTGGTCCGCCTTGGGCCCATGCATCTACATCTTCTAATCCTGGGGCTGGGCGCTTTTGCCAGGCATTGGCGCTGAGTACTCGAGAGAGCGCAGCAATCTCTACGGGAGTTTTCGCCTCGGAATAATCGGCGCCACCTGCATGATCGACAACTGTGAGTCCAATGTAGATATCGCCTTTGTCATCTCGTACTACTTCAACCGTGCGACTTTGTTGTGGCCAGTCCACATGAGATGCAGTCTCCACTTGCCACAGACCCGTATTGCTTTCTAGGTCGCCAATCCATTCCACGTGATGTCGATGTTCGTGACCTGCAAGCCAGAGTATGACCTTGGGATATTTGACCAACATGACTTCAATTTCTTCTCGGCACACTCGATGCCCAACGGGGGCGTAGTCATTGAACATTTTGGTGAGTGGATGATGTGAGGCAAGTACAACATAGCCATCGGCTGAAATGATCTGAGCCTCAAGCCATTGGAACTGTTCTTCATCCAAGGATCCTTGCCAACCACCAAAGTGATTGACGCTATCAATGACAATTAAGCGGACAGATCCGACTTCTGTTGCGTAGTACATATTTTTATCTCGTGCATTTTGATCAGTAAAACCATGACCTTTAGGCAAGCCAGGAGATTGAAGATGTAGCGCAGCAAATTCACCGCGCTCTACTGCCCGGCGTTCTAGGTCGGCAGTTACGGTGACGTAGGGCGCATCACTCGATGGCGGATAGTCCGCGGGCCCAATTTCATTGAAGGCCGCAAGTGTTTGTTCGAGTGTCATGGTTGATGGCAAAGTTTCGTATCGCTTGTCAGCAATCATGGCCGCTTGCGTTCCAGCGTTTGGAGTTACTGTTCCCTGTAATAGTGCATCGTGATTTCCATGAACGGCATACCAAGGAACATTAAGTCCCGTTGCGTTAAAGGGCGCGCGGCACGAATCAAGCAAACCCGCGACAACGGGGAAACCGTACCGAGCACGTGCTTGGTCATCTTCTTTTCCTGCAGGGGTTCCATGAGGATGCCAATACTTCACGTCATAGTGGTCGGCGCCATCATCCATCACGCCTTCATAGCGATCAAATGTGCCAGAGTCCGGGCGAACACTTTGACCATCGAGCAATGCGAGATACCAATTGACTTCATTGACTTGCGCGTTATCTGTTGTATCTCCCGTGACGATTGCAGCATGAACGCTATGCCCCGAAAGCGGCCCGCGATTTACTTTGTTGAGTGATTGGACCATCGCTTCTACAACGTGCGCCGAGAGCATTGAGTGAGCACGATAAGTGCCGATAACGCCCACTTGCTCACGGTAGGGACTGTCAGGGTCGGCCCATCTGTCTAAAAACTCTGGACGAATAGGAGATTGCGCATCGCACACGTGGAGATCTGACAAGTGATGCATCACGAGAAGGGGAGTGCTATGTGGCGGAAAAGTTAAACCAATGTGCACTTCATCGGGTGCCTCTTCGAGATTGCGCCACCCTTTTTCATTCGGTTTGCCGCGTTTGAAGGCCACCGAGGGAGTGTACCCTCGCCTTATTCGTGGAGGTGAAATTTGCTGCAGTTCTTTCTCGTTGTCCTGACGGGATTTATCGTCGGAACAATCAACGGCATGGCCGGTGGGGCTTCACTTATTTCATTTCCTGTTTTGTTGGCCATGGGTCTGAACCCAGTGAGTGCAACGGTCACAAATGCGGTGGGAGTAACGAGTGCAAATCTCTTCGCCGTGCGGGCAAGCCAGTACAGAGCGAGAGACTTGCTACGGCAATATCGATTTCACATAGCTCTATCTGCCGTCTTCTCAATTACTGGCGCGATTCTCCTACTGGCTCTGCCATCAAAAGTATTTGAGAGCGTCGTTCCGTATCTTTTATTGGGAGCAACTCTGACGATTTTGTTGCCAGCAAAGGCACGTTCGGGCATCAAATCTAAGATCACTGAATTCGTGGCTATAGGCGCCAGCGGGCTTTATTGCGGATATTTTGGACCAGGCCAGGGTGTCATGGTTATTGCAACTTTGGCCCGGGATAAGAATCGAGATCCCGCTACTGTCAATGCCGCAAAGAATGTAATTACTGGAGTGACCAGCATTCTCTCCAACCTCATCTATATTTTTAGTGGCCGAGTTGATTGGCTTTTTGCGGGTGCGCTTTTCCTCGGTTCAAGTTTCGGGGGAACTCTTGGTGGTCGCTGGGCCAATGTGATGCCCCGAATTTTCTACAAGTCTTTAGTTTTCGCTGTTGGAATCGTCGCCTCGATCTGGCTCTTTGTCCGTGGCTAATATCCTTCGGAAGGCATTAACCTAAGGGCATGTCGATGAATTCTGATTTCAAGATCTATGCAGCAATTGGGGAAGACCAACTCGAATCTCTAGCTCCGCTACCTCTGGGTGATTACTCCAGAGAATCATTGCGCGTGGCTCTTGTGCAAGATTCGTGGCACGGAAGCTTGGATGCGCAGATGCAATCGTTGGAAAGCGCAATCGAAGCCTGTGCGCAATATCAACCCGATCTCATAGTTTTGCCAGAACTGACCCTTTATCCATATGCATGTTGGGAACCCAATTCCGAAAGCTCCACTTTTCATTCTGAAGACCTCATGGACGGACCCTCGTTTGCCTTTGCTCAGAAGATGGCGCGTTTGAGCAAGGCGACCGTTGTTATTTCCTTGTACGAAAATGGCGATGAAGAAAGTGACCTCGGATATAACACCGCAATTACGCTCTCACCTACAGGCGAACTTCTCGTGCGCACCCGTAAAACACATTTACCTCAAACTGCCGGTTACTACGAAAATACGTATTTCTCTTGCGGCAATGATGGAACTCCGGCAGCAATTGTGGGAGAAGCAATCGTTGGAATTCCTACCTGCTGGGATCAATGGTTTCCAGAGTTGGCTCGCGCCTATGCTCTCGATAGCGCAGATGTTCTTATTTATCCGACTGCAATTGGCTCAGAACCAAATTTCCCAGACTTTGACACTGCCCCGTTGTGGAAAGCAACAATGGTGGCTCACGCCATTGCCAATGGTCTATTTGTAGGAGCCGTCAATCGAATTGGCACTGAAGGTCCAAACACTTTTTATGGTTCATCTTTTATCGCCGATCCATTTGGACGCACCTTGGTTGAAGCCGGCAGAGACGAGCAAGCTATTTTGATTGCAGATTGCGAACTTGATCAGCGAAGAGATTGGCTGACGCTTTTCCCATTCTTTAAGACACGACGACCAGAGATGTATACAACTCTTGCCCTTATGGCAGATCCAGAAGCTGCAGAAAATGGAGAAGAAGAATGACAACAGTTTTTACTAATGGGACCATTTGGACAGGAGTCCAGGAAAACCTGATTGTTGATGCCTTGGCTATCGATGGAGAAAGAATCGTCGCTGTTGGCCATGACGCCAAGCAATTGCTTTCATCGGACGCAACAGTCATTGACCTCAAAGGTGGAATGTTGTTGCCAGGTTTTGGTGATGGACATGCTCATCCGCTCTTTGGGGGACTTGAGTCGATCGGACCACAAATCAAAGGTGCGCCCTCCATGGAGGTGTTGTTAGAAACTGTTCGAGCATTTGCGCAAGCCAACCCTGATAAAGAGTGGATCGTCGGGGCCTCTTATGAATCCTGGCATGCGCCTAATGGTGAGTTTGATGCGCAGTGGCTTGATGCCGTCGTCTCTGATCGTCCTGTTGTCTTGCGCGCGAATGATTACCACACGATTTGGTGCAACACGAAAGCCCTTGAAGTTGCTGGTGTAACAAAAGATACGCCGCAGCCTCCTTTGGGAATGATTGTGCATCGCCCAGATGGAACCCCGATGGGGACTATGCGCGAATGGGGCGCGGTGAATTTGATTATGGATCACCTACCCGAAAATTCACGCACTGAATTTCGTGAAGGATTTCGCGTTTCAACACAAACTCTTGCTGAATCAGGAATTACCTGGGTGCAAGATGCATGGATAGATCCAGGAATGCCTGAGTCATATTTAGATGCACTGGCTAATGATTTATTGGGTGTTCGCTACAACTTGGCTCTTCGTGCCGATCCTTTTAATTGGCGAAATCAGATGGAGTGGTTTGCATCAGCTCGCGAACTCGTGGGCGTTCATAGTCATCTCACCTGCAAGACGATTAAGTTCTTTGCAGATGGTGTAATCGAAGGCGGGACCGCCGCGCTGAAGACTCCATATCTGGATGCTCCAGATTCCAAGGGAATGCCGTGTTGGGATTGGCAAGAACTCAAAGAGGCGGTTACTGCCATCGATGCGATGGGTTTCCAGCCACACATTCATGCCATTGGAGATGATGGCATTCATGCTGCGCTCAACGCCATTGAATACGCCCAATCAATCAATAAAGAGAAATCGCACCCACGTCCTGTTATTACTCATGTGCAACTTCTGGACCCAGTAGACCTTCCTCGTTTTGCCAAACTCGGAGTGGTTGCCAATTTCGAACCGTTGTGGGCATGTAATGATTTACTCCAAAGCGAACTCACCACCCCACGACTCGGTGATGATCGCGCCTCATGGCAGTATCCGATCAAATCTCTCTTGGATGATGGGGCTGCGGTCTCCTTTGGATCTGATTGGCCTGTAACCACACAGCGGCCTTTGGATTGCCTCACCATCGCAATAACCAGGACGCATCAACTTGCTGATCATCCAACCGCCTGGATTCCCGATCAACGGATCACTATTGACCAAGCGCTGAGCGCCTACACGGCAGGTCCGGCCTTTCAAGCTGGCGATGAAGGCGTTCGTGGCACATTGCAACGCGGTTTCCACGCCGACCTTGTTTGGCTGGATAAAGACATTCGAGGGATCGATCCGGCGCTAATTCCGTCGGCGAGGATACTTGGCACCTGGTGCTTAGGTAAGAGAGTATTCACGCATACCGATTCTGCGAACTAGGAGCGTATAAAGAGATGACTTTGGATTTATCGTTGCCGACAACGCACGATGACTCCCAGGCACCTGGTAAGACAAGCAAATGGCTAGCAGTTGTGCCGATGGCATTTTTGTCTATGACCGTTGCTATCCCGTTAATTATTATTTTTGTTTATTCATTCTTGGCCAGGCCTTCATTGGGAGCTGGTGTAGTTTGGAAATTTGACCCGACTCACTATGTGAAGATCTTTATCCAAGATCGTTTGGATGGAACTCGTAGTTTTGATACACGGTATTTGAAAGTTATTTGGAACTCTTTTCTTTACTCAGGGATTACAACTATCGCCACCTTAGTTCTCGCGATTCCCGTTGCTCTCTGGATTGCAACAAGGGATCCACGCAAGAGAGTTCTGCTGGTATTTCTCGTGACTTTGCCATTTTGGACAAGTATTTTGATTCGCACATATGCGATTACAGAATTGCTCGACGAGAAAGGCGTCCTTGGTAAAATTGCGACAGCAGTTGGATACAACGGTCACTTCCAAATTCTTTACACGCCAACGGCAACGATTCTGGGATTGATTTATACATTCCTCCCATTCATGATTTTGCCTATTTATTCATCGGCAGAACGTTTTGATTTCAGGTTTGCCGAAGCAGGATATGACTTGGGTGCACGAAAAATGACCGTCCTCTTTAGGATTGTTCTCCCACAGATTGCTCCAGGAGTCATGGCCGGTGTCGCGCTGGTATTTATTCCGGGTCTTGGTTCTTTCCTTCAGCCAGATATGTTGGGTGGCGGAAAGACGAATATGATCGCAAACGTAGTTGCTAATAATTACGGTCAAGCCCGTAACTGGCCCTTTGGCTCTGCGCTCTCGGTGCTTCTTTGCGTCATCACTTTGATTGCGACATTGATGCTTTCGGTGGCAGCACGCAAGCGGAAGGCTTCTAGGTCATGACCACCGTGATAGCGCCTAGACGCAAACGTCTTGTTAATTTGCGCAACTTTCCATTTTTTACATCCATCTCTTATTTTGTTTTCTTTATTTTGTATGTTCCGCTTGCTTTGGTTATCGCTTATTCGTTTAACGAAAATCGAACTGCTCAAATCTGGACGAAATTTTCTACTCGCTGGTACACCGATGTATTTCATAATACGGACGTTGTTAGATCCCTAAAAAACTCACTTATTGTTGGCTCGGCTGCCACAGTTCTGTCAACGATTTTGGCAATTGCTGCGGCCCTAGGTCTCTTGCGGATGGGGCGAAAGGGCAGCACTTTTGCCATTGGCCTGCTCGGAGCGCCCTTGATCATTCCGGAGATTGTTTCGGCGGTAGGTACTCTCGGATTCTTCTTATTTGTAGGGATACCACTCGGGCACTTTGGTTTGATTTTGGCACACACCGCTTTCTGTGTGCCTTTCGCGATGTTGCCTATTCGCGCGAGGCTAGTCGCCCTTGATCGCAGCTCCTTTGAGGCTGCAGCAGACTTGGGCGCTAACGAATGGAAGATTTTTACCTGGATTACGATGCCGCTTCTGGCCCCTGGAATTATGGCTGGCGCTCTTTTGGCCTTTGCTATTTCCCTCGATGATTTCATAACATCGTTCTTTATAGCCGGGCCAGGCTCCACCACATTGCCGGTCTATATCTTCGGAATGATTCGCTCTAACGTGACACCGGCAATTAATGCCTTATCAACCTTGTTGTTACTGGTTTCAGGACTTACTCTAATCCTCTCATACACCCTTTCGTCGAGAACCCAAGATAGGAAGTAGTCAATGAAATTCTTTACCCCCAAGGTCGGTATGGCGATTGCTCTTGCCGCCGCAGTAAGTCTTGGACTTTCTGCATGCAGCAGTAGTTCATCAACGACATCTGCATCATCGAGCACAGAATTTCCTACAGCAAAAGGTGGAGAGCTCAATCTTTACAACTGGACTAACTACATTGATCCAGCTCAACTCAAAGCTTTCACCGCCGAAACTGGCATCAAGGTAAACCTCGACACATTTGATTCCAACGAAACTCTTCTTGCTAAGTTGCAAGCCGGAGCAACAGGCTATGACGTCATCGTTCCAAGTGACTACATGGTTGCTCAGATGGTGACTCTTGGCTTGTTGGAGAAAGTTGATGTCGCATCTTTCCCAAATGGAAAAAACATTGATCCTAACTTCATGGATGTCTACTGGGACAAGGGTCGCCAATACACAGCCCCATACATGTACGGCACCACGGGAATTGGCGTCAACATGAAGGATCCAATCGCCTCGAAGATCACTTCATGGAAGGATTTCTTTGCAGCTGCAAAGGGAACTTCCGTTGACGTTCTCAAAGATCAAACAGAAGTTGTCTCCGCCGCACTTCGTGCAACAGGCGTAGCAGCTGCAGATCTTTGCACCGAGGATAAGAGCAAGTACGCAGCAGCGCAGAAGCTTCTTGATACATTCAAGCCAAAGGTTATTAACTCCGATGGTGGTATCGAGCGCATGGTGAAGGAATCCAGCATGGTCCGTATGGCATGGAATGGTTCCGTACACCGCATGACCGTTGATAATCCAAACATCAAGTATGTCTTCCCATCAGAGGGCTTGAACTTCTGGGCAGATAACTTGGCAATTGCTAAGGGTGCCAAGAATCTCGATAACGCCAAGATCTTCATCAACTGGATGTTGGATCCAAAGCAAGGCGCCGTGGCAACCAACTTCACAGGTTATGCCAACGCAGTCCTAGGTTCTGGTCCATTCATGGACGAGGCAATCAAGAACGATCCTGCGATTAACACAACACCTGAGAACGCAAAGTTGGCTACACCAACTCCAAACTGCTCTACAGCAGCTCGCGATCTCTACACCGAAGTCTTTACCAGCTGGACTTCATCTCAATAATCAGTAAAGAAGAAAGAGGGCGGTCGCTAATACAGCGGCCGCCCTCTTTCTTTTAATATCTTCTATGAGGCGAGAATTCGAATCGTCGCATCGATGGCATCAAGTTGCACTTGCGCGCCACGCTCTGGAACCGAGACTCCATGAGAGGGGAGAACAGCGACGATTTCTTCGGTGCCAATCATGACGTGCACACGAACGGCACTACCGGTGAAAATCACATCTCTCACGACTCCGGCAAGAATTCCTTGACTCTGAGAAATCACAAGATCTTCTGGTCGAATAGCTACAACGGAAGATCCGTTATCACCAACGACTGCGTTGCCGGCTAACAACCGTGCAGGGATTTCGTCTCCGTTGATTGAGACCACGCCCGAGTGAATTTCGCAGGGGAATAGATTCGTTTCACCAATAAAGTCGGCAACAAAACGGTTTGCAGGATTTCGATACATTTCGCGGGGAGTGTCCAGCTGAACAACTTCGCCATCACTAAAAACGGCGATGCGATCTCCCATAGACATCGCTTCCTCTTGATCGTGAGTCACGAAAACGAAGGTGATTCCTGTGTCTTGCTGCAATCTCTTGAGTTCTACTTGCATTCCTCTGCGCAATTTCAGATCTAGAGCCGAGAGTGGCTCATCGAGAAGCAACACCCGTGGGCCTTTAATAAGGGCGCGCCCTAAGGCAACTCTTTGTTGTTGACCACCAGAGAGTTGAGAAGGTTTGCGTCTCCCGTACCCTGTTAATTTAATTTGTACGAGTGTCTCTTCAACCCGCCGTGCAATTTCTTCTTTGCCAAGTTTTTCCATCTCGAGGCCAAAAGCGATATTTTCGGCAACGCTCATGTGCGGGAAAAGTGCGTAGGACTGGAAGACGGTATTTACTGGGCGGGCATAAGCGGGTTGATCATCAATGCGTTTTCCATCGAGCAAGATTTCGCCGCTATCGGGATATTCAAGGCCCGCAATTGTCCGAAGCAGCGTGGTTTTGCCACATCCTGATGGGCCTAGCAAGACGATGAATTCTCCTTGTGCGATGTCTAAAGAGACATCTTTTAAGGCTTCGACTGTTCCGCCTTCGGGGGTTACATAAGTCTTGCTGATGTTGCGAATCTTCAGAAGTGGCTCGGCCATAGGGGATTTCACTTGTCCATTATTGACATCGCGCGCTCGGAGGTCAAGATTGTGAGATCTTTGTCTTTCGAGGTGTTGCGAAAGATTTGCCAACGGCGGTCAGTTCTTCGCTGACCTGGGCCTTGATGTTCTCCTCGCTTTTGAGCAAGGTCGCTAAGGCCGAAATCGTAGATTTGAGATCCTTTTGCTCGGATTCCAATTCCAATTTAGACATCTTGGTCAATCGCCGAAGCGGCATATCCAGAATGTAGGTGGCTTGCTCATCATTGAGTTTGAATCCCTTGATGAGTGCTTCCTTTGCTTGCGCAGCATCATCGCTGCCACGGATAATCTTGATGACCTTGTCGATATCAATAATCGCTTTAAGTAATCCATCGACCAAGGTGAGTCGAGCAGTTGCTTTGGCCTTGCGGAATTCAGATCTGCGACGTACTACCTCGATACGGTGGGCGATGAAGACCTGGAGTAGCTCTTTGAGCCCCAATGTTTGTGGCTTACCTTTGACAAGGGCCACTGCATTGATGGCAAATGCATCTTCCATCGGGGTGAGTTTGTAGAGCTGTTCGAGAACGGCTTCAGGTTCAAAACCATTCTTCAATTCAATGACAACGTTTGTGCCCGTCTTGCCATCGGTTAGATCAATGATGTCTGAGATTCCTTGAATCTTCTTAGCTTTAGCTAAATCCGCAATACGTTCAACAACTTTTTCAGGTCCGATTGTGAAAGGGAGTTCTTTAATCGTGATTCCCATTTTGCGAGAAGTGACTTTGCTGATTTCAACAGTTGCTCGGACTTTGAAACTACCTTTACCCGTTGCATAGGCTTCTCTAACGCCTTCAACGCCGACGAGTTCGCCGCCTGTAGGGAAATCTGGACCAGGGATGAATTTCATAAGTTGTTTCAAAGTTGCCGTAGGGTTTTCAATCAAGAACTTAGTTGCAGCAATTACCTCACCAAGATTGTGAGGTGCCATGTTGGTGGCCATACCGACTGCGATTCCCGAGCCACCGTTGACGAGCAAGTTCGGATATGCAGCAGGCAATACAAGAGGTTCCAAAATCTGACCATCGTAGTTAGATCCAAAATCGACCGTATCTTCATCGGCTTCGGCAACCATCGCCATTGCCGGAAGCGCCAAACGTGCTTCGGTGTAGCGCATCGCTGCAGGACCGGCATCGAGTGAACCGAAGTTTCCATGTCCATCGATGAGGGGTAAACGCATGGAGAAGGATTGAGCCATGCGCACGAGCGCGTCATAAATTGCGCCATCACCGTGCGGGTGCAATTTACCCATGACTTCACCGACAACACGCGCGCTCTTAACGTGGCCACGTTCTGGACGAAGCCCCATATCTGCCATCTGATGAAGGATTCTGCGGTGAACGGGCTTGAGGCCATCTCGCGCATCTGGAAGTGCACGGGAGTAAATGACCGAATAGGCATACTCAAGAAAAGATTCTGACATTTCTGAGGAGACATCAATATCGACGATCTTGCCAGGAAATTCTCCTGGCTTGGGACCAATAGGTTTCTTACCTTTGGTCGCGCCTTTTTTTGCAGTCGTTGGTGTTTTCGCAGTAGCCATGGCGGTGATTATGCCAAGGTCCTACCTTAAATCGCGGTAGTGACCTGCGGTCTGGCCCCAACGATTGCAACACAGCGGGCCGCTACCTGGATTGCTGCCAATATTGCGGTTTCAACTTCCTGATTCTCTATCCATGATGCTATGTATCCACCAGCAAATGAGTCTCCAGCACCGGTGGAGTCAACGAGCACCGCTTTTGCTGCGGGAAATCTGCAAACAGAGCCTCCTCGTGATTTGCCGATCGCACCTTGCGCCCCGCGTTTGATAATCACTGTCGGGGTTGATTGCAACAAAATATCCAAAGCTTTCTCGATATCGATTTCTTGAGAGAGATACTTTGCTTCCTCTTCATTCATAATTAAAGTGGACATGGATGTGAGCCAGGAGAGTATTTCTTCAGTCGGAACTTGTGCCATCGCACCAATTGTCGTGGGGTCATAAAAAATTGGCAGATGTGCACGATTAATCGCTTCGACCATTTCTAGAACGCCAGCACGCGATTGGCTATTGAGCAGGGCATATCCAGAGAGATAGACCGCATCGAAATTACTTAATTCTGGAAGGTCATTGAGTGTGAGTCCTGCATTAGCTGCAGTTTCTGGAAACATTGTGCGCTCTCCACTTGGGTCAACCAAGATAACAACAACTCCTGTTCGAACCCCATCAATAACTTTATTTCCATGCTCAACACCAAGACGATCCAAGTCAGAAAGCACAGCAACGCCAGCGGGATCGTTTCCGACTCGGGCCAGTACATAGGAGCTCACTCCCGAGTCCTTGATCCAGGAAGCAACGTTTCCTGCAGCTCCTCCGCTATGAGTAGATACCTGCGAAGGCGTATCGCTCCCGTAGTTGATTGAGTCTGGAACCAGAGCGATGACATCAAGCATGACATCGCCTATACAAAGGACTCTGCTCATGAAATCTATTGGGCGCTAGCCATTGCGATATCGGCAGCAAGGGCCGAATTGGATTTAATAATTTCGATATTTACCGCTAGTGATTCACCGTCGCTGGCCTCGTGAAAATGCTCGAGCAAAAATGGAGTAACAGCTTTGCCCACGATATTTGCTTCTTTGGCTTTGCGTAATCCACTCGCCAAAATCGCATCATGTCTTGCGTGATCCATCTCTTTTTCGACAGGATTTGCAACAATGAGAGCGCTTCTATTTGTCTGGATAAGCGCCCGTGCATGAATGATTGCGGCAATTTCATCGGCGCTCTCAACTCTATGTTCGAGCGAGAACCCCGAGTCAGTGAAATAGAAACCGGGGAAGTGGCTGGTTCGATATCCGACTACAGCAATAGCCAGAGTTTCTAATCTCTCTAGCGTTGCCTCAATATCCAAGATGGATTTAACTCCGGCACAGACAACAGTGATGTCTAGTTGGGAAAGCGCAGTGAGATCGGCTGATTCATCGAATGACTCATGAGCTCCTCTGTGGACACCGCCTAAACCACCTGTGGCAAATACTTTTATCCCCGCCAAGGAGGCAATGTGTGCAGTAGCAGCGACTGTTGTTGCTGCGCTCTTTCCTTGAGCAACGACTACTGCAAGATCGCGACTCGATGCTTTTACGATGTCATCTCTTGTCGCAATCGCGATGAGATCTTTATCGGAAAGCCCCACGTGGATTTTTCCATCAATCACAGCGATGGTCGCAGGGGTTGCACCATGGGCTCGGACGATGGCTTCAACTTCGCGTGCCACGAGAAGGTTTTGCGGCCTTGGCAGGCCATGACTAATTATTGTGGACTCGAGAGCAACTATCGGAGTTCGCTTTTCGCGTGCTGTTTTTACTTCGTCTGAATAAATTACAGGAGAATTACTTTCACTCATGGCGCCACGATAGTGGATTTAATGGGATGATTGCACAGTGCATTTAGCAGATATCGGGTCATCAATATTTTCTAGCTTGGGGCTAGCCGATACCCGTGACGTGATTGGTTGCGGGGAAAGTCCCGCAGGTCGTGAGTGTCTATTCCTCGTTGATGGCTTAGGTGCTGATGTAATCGCTACATATGCGGATTTGATCCCTACGCTTTCTAATCTGAAATTCTTTGCACCCGTTGAGACCGCCTTTCCCTCAACAACTGCTACAAGTCTGACCACGCTCTCTACGGGAGTAATGCCAGGCATGCATGGAATGTTGGGGTACACCGTTCGTGTTCCCCGTAGTGGTGGCCGAATTCTCAATTCGATCAAGTGGGATGAGAGAGTTGATCCGGTGATGTGGCAATCAGTACCAACGCTCTTTGAACGCGCGATGAATCAAGGAATTTCGGTATCCCATGTGGCAGCTAAGCGATATGAAAATACGGGGTTCACTCAAGCAACGTTCCGCGGTGCAGATTACAAAGGCGCCAACGTCCTTGCAGATATGGTGGCCCAAACTAAGAGCGCACTCAAAGGTGCCCCATCGTTTGCGTATGTTTATGTAAATGAACTAGATGTTGCAGGACATAGCGATGGAGTGGGTTCAGAAAAGTGGATCGCGGCTTTGAAGTATGTAGATCAAGTTGCTCACATGATTATTTCCCAACTTCCACGCGGAACGAGATTTTGGATTACAGCTGATCACGGAATGATCAATGTTCAAGAGAAGATTATTTTGGGGAAAGATAATCCTCTGTTGCAGGGTGTTGCGCTGTTAGCAGGGGAGCCTCGTGCTCGCCATATTTATCTGGATGAGGATCACTTGGCAGAGCCAGAGAAAGTTGTAAGCATTTGGCAGGAATTCTTGGGTGAACGCGCCACTGTGCTTTCTCAAGCTCAAGCAATCGAGGCAGGCTTGTTCGGCGGTGTTGTGACTTTAGATTCTCGTGATCGAATGGGCGATGTCATTGCCATTGCGCAGGAGAACGTGATTTTAATTGACCCCGATCGTGAAGATATGGAGTCAGCAATGGTCGGACATCATGGCGGAGTTACCGATACAGAGCGATTGATTCCTTTGGGGCTACTGGAGACTGCTTAGTTTTCGTCGTCCTTCTTGGGTGTTCCAAACATAATTTCATCCCAACTGGGGACTTTGGCTCTTGCAGTCACACCATCTTTAGATGATTCCTCATCAGGAGTCTCGCGAATAGAGACCAATCGCGGACCTTCTCGACCAATCGTTGCTTCGGGCGCACGACTTGCTGTTGGGTGATTTCCGTAAATAATTCCACGATCAAGAGGGGCGCGAGTTGGAGCGACCTCCTCACCTAGCATCCAATGGGCACCTTCATCTAGAGAGGTGAGTGCTTTGCGTGGAAGATCAAAATTCCAATCTGCACTGCCGACGCCTTCGCGATTGGGATATTCAATACGAATAATCCAGGAACCATCTTCAAGTCGCCAGGTAGACCATTCAACAGAATTCATATCAACATGACGTGGAGCCAAACGTGCAGTGACAATCTCATTAAAGGAAAGTGCTTCCTTGCCATTTTCTTTTCGAAGCAGCACGTTTTGCGCCAATCCAACAATGTACGCGCGCTCTTGAACAATAGGCCCGGCAAAACGTTCGATTTTCTCTAAAGGACAATTAGCATCTCGAGCAATAGATTCGGCACGTTCACCAGAGCGCAATCGGGCTTGAATCTCCCTCACCGAAATGGATTCGCCCTCATCGGTCCTTACGGCGGTAAGGCGAGGTTGATTGACCGTCGCGCGAAGTGAATCGCTGATGCGAAGCGTGTATTCGCCCTCATGTGTATCGGCCAGAGTCAGATGTGTTCCATCTTCGCTCTTACCAGTAAGTCGTAGCTCGGTCACAGGGTCGAGCGTAATCTATTCCAGGTGCGAAAGTAGGGAAGAGACATTGTGATGGCGCCGATAAGGCAGGCAAGTGGAACCCAGAAACCTCTTTCTGCGCCGTAATTATCAATGACCCAACCACCAATTGCACTAGCAACTGCCCCGCCAAGTGGCATTCCCGCAACGACCCAAGCGAGAGTCTCAGTTATTTGTGCGGGCGGAACTGCGGATTCTGCAACTGCGTACGCTGAAACAATCAGGGGTGCGATAGCCAGCCCATTGCAAAAGAGTGCAATACAGAGCACCGTCAAGTTATGAACAAAAAGCAAGGGAATGGTGAGTATGGTCAGTGCAAAGAGAAATATCCAAAATCTTTGCGCGTAATTCATTTTCCATTTGATGCTACCGGTAATGATGGCTGCAACCGCGCTACCTAAAGACCATACTGCGAGCAACCATCCCGTTGAAGGCATTGCATGATGTTCTTGGGCAAATGCCACAACAACTATTGCAACTGCGTTGAAAAATCCTCCAAGAAAGAATGTGGTAAGAACAACTGCCTGCACTGAAACGTTGCGCATCACGGGTGGATGGCGCAGATCCTCATTACGTGGATGTGCAGGTGGTTCGGTCTTGGTTTGTAGCGCGAAGTACGTTGAACCTATTGCCATGAAGATCAATCCAACAACTAATCCGGCAGCAGGTGCGATAGATGCTGCACATGCGGTGGCAATAACTGGACCAAAAATAAAGACAAACTCGTCCATTAGTCCTTCATAGGAATATGCCGTGTTTACTAAATCTTTATTATTTCCCAGAGCCCACAACCAGCGCCTGCGAACAAATCCACCCAAATTAACAACGGTTGATTCGGCGGCGATAATTGCGACGAACCAGGTCCACCTGGGAGCGTTCAACTGCACGAGCAAAATAAATATTGATACAAGAATGAGGCGAGAAGGGATTGCAAGCATCAACGTCTTACGTTGGCCAATCCGATCAGAGACGCGCGACCACAAAGGCAAGACCAACGCCATGACCGTAGCGGCTACAGCAGCGAGCGCCCCTGCCAATGTGTAGGAATGGCTGGCATGAACCACGATAAAAATGAGCGCAAGGGAATCCATAGAAATCGACATTCGACCAATAAAGGCTGCCGCTGAGAATCGGAATCCGCCGGGTGTTTGGAAAAGGCGGTGATACGGCGTCAACATGGGTGTCAGCATATTCCCGACTAGAGTTATCTCATGACAGTCAGCGATTCTCCAGAAGATTTATTAGCCCTAGCCCTTCGTATTGCAAAAGAGGCTGGTGATATGTTGATGAAGCGACCTGAAACTTTTGATATTTCCGTGAAATCAACTGCTATCGACTTCGCAACGCAGATGGACCTTGCTAGCGAAAAACATATAGTTTCAGCTCTCCTTGCCGCACGTCCAAATGATGGAATTATCGGAGAAGAAGGTGCATCCAGGCCTTCGACTTCAGGGATTACTTGGGTCATCGATCCAGTCGATGGAACAGTTAATTACTTGTACGCAGTTCCCGGTTGGAATGTAAGTATTGGCGCAAAGGATGAGAGTGGCCGCCTGGTGGGAGTCGTGCATGCCCCAACGGTGAACTCGACATGGAGCGCCATAAGAGGCAAAGGAGCCTGGTTTAACGGCGCTCCGATCACCTGCAATGACCCGATTTCTCTGGACCGAGCCTTGATCGGAACAGGCTTTGCCTACGATGTCAGCGATCGCGTGGAGCAAGGTCGGATTCTGGCCAGTTTGCTCCCTCAGATTCGAGACCTTCGCCGAATGGGTTCGGCTGCCGTGGACTTGTGTTACGTGGCCATGGGAACCTTCGATGGTTACTACGAATTAGGCCTAAAAGAATGGGATGCCGCAGCTGGCGCACTCATTGCCCAAGAAGCTGGGGCAATTGTGAGCGTGACCGAGGGCGATGTCACCATATGCGCTGGCCCTACGCTTCACCCTCAATTAGCGCGTGCGGTAGCCCCTGTGGCAAGATAGGCGCCTTAGCAGAGGGTCCTGGTTATTCCTAGCCATGGGCGCGATACAAATTTGGACATATCAACCTGTATGTCTAACGGATCAGAATGAGGACTCACCATGAACGTGCTTGACGCGGTAGATGCTGCATCACTTCGCTCGGATATTCCAACCTTCCGTGCAGGCGATGAGCTCAAGGTTCACGTTCGAGTTATCGAAGGCAGCAAGAGTCGTCTTCAGGTTTTCCAGGGAATCGTTATTCGTCGCCAAGGCGATGGAGTTCGCGAAACTTTCACCATCCGTAAGGTCTCTTACGGCGTCGGTGTAGAGCGCACATTCCCAGTTCACACACCTGTTATTGAAAAGTACGAAGTAGTCCGTAAGGGCGATGTTCGCCGTGCGAAGTTGTATTACTTGCGCGACCTACGTGGCAAGGCTGCAAAGATTCGTGAAAAGCGCGGAGCTCAAGAAGAAGCTCAGGCCGCATCATCTGCGCCAAAGGCAGTAGTGGTTGAGGTTGAAGCACCCGCAGCAGTTGAGGTTGAAGTACCCGCCGAGCAGGCGTAACTCAACTAAATGCTACGCAAAGGATCCGTCCTTCGCGAGTTTCCAATACTCGTAGTTGTTGCACTCCTTGTTTCACTCGTAATCAAAACTTTCTTGGTGCAATTTTTCTACATCCCATCTGGTTCGATGGAAACAACGCTTCAGATTAAAGATCGCGTTGCAGTAAATAAAGTCCCCTTTATTTCTGGGCGAATTCAGCGTGGCGATATTGTGGTCTTTCACGATCCGGCGCATTGGTTACCCGATATTTCACCCAGTGGGGATCCGATTGTTCTGCAAAAGATTCGCGAAGGTCTAGTGCTCGTGGGTGTTTTGCCAGATCCAGCCAAGCAACATTTAGTAAAGCGCGTAATTGGCGTGGCCGGCGATCACATTGTGTGTTGCGATAACAACAAACTTATTACCGTCAATGGGATCCCTATACAAGAGAGATACATTTACAAAGGTGATGTTCCCAGTGATATGAATTTTGATGTGACTGTTCCAGCCGGCAAGTTATGGGTGATGGGCGATCACCGAGGTGCCAGTGCAGATTCGCGCTATCACATGGATGACATCAACAAGGGAATGGTCCCTACCAAATTAGTCGTAGGACGCGTTGTAGCAGTGATTTGGCCCTGGCGAGATGCCAAGATTGTGACGCGAATAGATGTCGTTAATCGGCTCTAGATCCGTACAAGGTAAGTCTTGAAAGTTATTGAGAAGATTCTTGGTGATGCAGGAATCTCACCAATTGCCGGCGTAGATGAAGCTGGACGTGGTGCATGTGCTGGGCCGCTCCTCGTTGCTGCGGTAATTCTTAATGACCCTTTTGCCTCTGAACTGGCTCCTGTGCGTGATTCAAAAGAACTTACAGAAGTGGCAAGAGAGAAAATATTTGATCTCATTGTGGAGCATGCGTTATCAATCTGTGTCATCGAGATTTCGCCTGAGGAGATTGATGAACGCGGAGTTCATGCGGCAAATCTCGATGGAATGCGCAGAGCGGTTTTAGGCCTTAACCTCATTCCTCAATATGTTTTGACAGATGGATATGTAATCCCGGGTTTAGGAATTCCTAACCTTGGAGTCTGGAAAGGTGATCAAGTGGTGCACGCGATCAGCGCCGCATCGATTATTGCCAAAGTGACCCGTGATCGCATCATGCGAGACTTTGAAAAAACCTATCCTGGGTATGGATTTGATCGCCACAAGGGTTACATCACTGCGGCACATTCACTTGCCTTGGAATCCCTGGGAGTACTTCCTATTCATCGCAAATCATTCTCAAACGTTGAGGCGCTTATCAACATAAAGAATTAACCCACAACGCTATTTTCGAGATAGCTCCTTCGTCTTACCCCAGATTTATCGTGCAAGAACTATGACATCACACAATAAATCAACAGGAGCATTCGGCGAAAAAGTTATCGCTGACTTTCTCCTTGCACGTGGAGCAACAATTCTCGATCACAACTGGCGAATCAAAGAAGGCGAGATCGATCTCGTTGCTCTGATGCCCACAGGTCGTATTGCTTTCGTCGAAGTCAAAACTAGACGTTCCTATGCATTTGGCCACCCACTGGAATCCATCACTCACGACAAAGCGCTTCGTTTGCAACGCCTTGCACTTGCTTGGCTAGCAACTCATAAATGTTTTGGACGCGAGTACCAAATTGACTGCGTTGGAGTCTTGATCTCCGAAGATGGAAAACATGCGATTGAATACCGAGCAAATGTTCTATGACGCTCGGGCGCAGTTTTGGAGTGGCATTAGTTGGACTTGATGGTCATGTCATCAATGTTGAGGCCGACATTGCAGATGGCCTACCCGGTTATACATTGCTGGGTTTACCAGATGCGGCTCTGACGGAGTCGCGTGATCGCGTGCGTTCTGCGCTAGTTAATTCGCAGGAGGCGTGGCCTAACAAAAAGGTGACAGTTTCACTCTCTCCTGCCTGGCTTCCCAAGAGCGGTTCTGGATTTGATTTACCAATCGCTATCGCTTTGTTAGCGGCGAGTTCGGAGTTACCGACAGAGCACATTGAGGGCGTTCTCTTCTTGGGAGAACTAGGACTCGATGGAAATCTGCGATCCATTCGTGGAGTATTGCCTTCCCTCATCGCTGCCTATAAAGCGGGGATACGTACCGCTGTTGTCCCGTGGGTTAATCGCCTAGAAGCACAATTGATGAGCGAGATGAATATCATCGCGATGGAAAGCCTTACCCAACTTCTGCGATGGATTCGATTGGGAGAGCGCGATGTCCCGCAAGAATTGCCATTAACAACGCAAGAATTGGAAGAGGAATTCGATTTTTCAGATGTCGCAGGTCAAGCACAAGCGCGTAAAGCTGCCGAGATTTCGGCTGTAGGTGGACATCATCTCTTGCTGATTGGGCCACCGGGTGCGGGAAAAACAATGATCGCGCAAAGACTTCCAGGAATCTTGCCTGCGCTCTCGCGCGAGGAGGCACTAGAAGTCACGGCAATTCATTCTGTGGCCGGCGGTCTCACGCAGCGGTCGGCGCTCTCCTCCCAAGCACCTTTTGTTTCACCGCATCACACGGCAACGAGAGTTGCAATGGTGGGTGGGGGAGCACATGTGATTCGACCCGGCGCATGTTCTCTTGCCCATAGAGGGGTTCTCTTCATTGATGAAGCACCAGAGTGCGGACCTGGTGTTTTGGATTCATTGCGGCAACCTCTCGAATCTGGCTCGATCACTATCGCAAGAAGCGTCGGAAGTGTTTCCTACCCCGCGCAATTCATTCTGGTGCTGGCAGCAAATCCCTGCCCGTGTGGAAAATTTACGGGCCGAGGGCGAAATTGCACCTGTACTTCAGTACAAGTTCGCCGCTATTTGAGTCGGCTCTCGGGACCACTTATGGACCGTATTGATTTGCGAGTACATGTGGACTCATTAAGTCGCGTTGAACTTACAGAGACCGAACTCGGTGAGTCCTCTAAGACGATTCAAAATCGAGTGCGAGAGGCTCGGGCAATTGCAGCAGCGCGATTTAAAGATTTGCCTTGGAGGACAAATGCCGAAATTCCAAGTCGAGCACTTCGGACCTCATTTTTACCAGAACGTGCAGGCATGAATTTTCTCCATGCCGCACTTGATCGCGAGCAGATAACTGCACGCGGGTTACATAAAGTCATGCGCACTTCCTGGAGCATTGCTGATTTAGCTGGGCATTCAGTACCAATTTTGGAAGATGTTGAACTTGCTTATGGATTAAGGGAAGGGATGCCACTGTGAACGACCGTGAAGCGCGGGCGATACTGTTTTCAAGTATCGAAGGCGGACATGTTTTTTGGTCCAGAGAAATACTGATGCACGGTCCAATAGAAGTGATCGATAAAGTTAATTCTGGAATGTATGACCCAGTTAAGTATCAGAAAACGATTCTTAAGATTCGCGGTGCGCATGCAGATGGAGTGCTCGCCACGATTGATAAAACACATTCTCACTTTTTAACTCCCGAGGATGAAAAGTGGCCACCATCCCTTGATGATCTTGCTTGCCCGCCCATTGCACTCGTTGTTAAAGGCTGTGTCGACGTATTGCGAATGAAGTCATTGGCAATTGTCGGAACACGAAATCCCACTAACTATGGCGTCCGAGTTGCGGGTGATTTTGCTGCGGGATTTGTCGATCGAGAATGGGCGATTGTTAGCGGAGGCGCCTACGGAATTGATGCAGCAGCGCATCGTGGAGCGCTAGTGGCAGAGGGCGTGACAATCGCGGTAGTGGCGGCTGGTATTGATGTTCACTATCCGGCTGGACATGGAAGATTATTTGAGGAGATTGCAGAGACTGGGGCAATGGTTTCCGAAGTCATGCCCGGAACACCAGCAATACCTGCGCGTTTTCTTACTCGTAATCGCTTGATTGCGGCCCTATCTCAAGCAACATTGGTGGTTGAAGCCGCATTTAGAAGTGGCTCTCTACGTACTGCACGTGATGCGGCCGAATTAATGAGACCCGTTATGGCTATTCCTGGTCCTATTACATCTCCCACGAGCGAAGGTTGTCATCGTCTTATTGGGGAACGAGCGGCAGAGGTTGTCACTTCCGTTGCCGATGCAATGGAGTTTGTTACATCATTTAAGTGAGAGACTTACCCCGTGAGTGAATTTCGGTCAGGTTTCGTTGCCATTGTTGGCCGACCAAATACTGGTAAATCAACATTGGTTAACGCACTCGTGGGTAGCAAGATTGCTATTACTTCTCCACATCCCAACACCACTCGTCATGCCATTCGAGGAATAGTCCATAGAGATGACTATCAAGCCATTTTGGTTGATACCCCCGGCATCCATAAGCCAAAAACATTATTGGGACATCGACTCAATGCAGTAGTCGGTGAGAGCCTTGATTCTGTAGACGTCATCATGATGTGTATTCCCGCTGATGAGACTTCTGGAGCGGGGGATGATTTCATCATTGCCGAAATTGCTAAGCATCCTCGAAGCAAGAAGATCGCAGTCATTACTAAAACCGATTTGGTAAGTAAGACCCATTTAGCCGAACGCCTTATGGGAATAGTTGCAATGGCTAAAGATTTCACATGGGATGAGATCATTCCAGTTTCTGCAGCTATTCACGATCAGATAGATCTACTTTCGACTTTGATTGGTGGGTTGCTGAAACCAGGACCAGAGTTTTACCCCAAAGGGATGGTCAGTGACCAGGCGCAGGAGAAATGGATTTGTGAACTCATTCGCGAGGCAGCTCTGCGCGATGCAAGAGAAGAACTTCCGCACTCGATTACAGTCACTATCGATGAGATGTCCGAGCGCGACGAAAAGGGAACGCGACCTTTCTATGACATCCACGCGACTATTCATATCGAAAGAGATTCACAGCGGGGAATCTTGCTGGGCCACCAAGGTGAGCGATTGAAAGATATTGGCACAAGAGCCCGTGCCGATATTGAAAGAATTCTCGAAGCTCGAGTTTTCTTAGGTCTGCATATAAAGGTTTCTAAGGAATGGCAACGCAATCCAAAGTTGCTCGAGCGTTTAGGTTTTGGAGAAAACTAAACTTCGGTTTTCCTACTAGCAAAATAGGAACCGATCAAGACCATTGGCAAACCGATACCGATTCCCAAAGTTAAAGGTTCTGCCAGAAAGATGACACCAAGGATTACGGCAAAAGCGGTGTTGAGGTAGGTGACCAGGGAAGCCCTTGCTGCACCGATTTCAGCGATGATTTTGAAGAAGCCGATGAAAGCGAAAGCGGTGCACACGACGCCCAAGATGAGAAGCGAGAAGATGGCGCTAAATCCGATGTGGTGTTTTGGCCATTGCTTGATTGCGAAAGGCGTGTAAATAACCGTGGTCATCAACATCGCCACTGCATTGATAGCTATTCCAGAAACCCCCGGCAGCGCGCGCGTCACCATAATGACAGCGAAGGCGTAACCCAAGGCAGATACGAGAACGAATCCAATTGCCCATATTGGGCTTTTGCCGCTGAAGCTTTCGATACCTACGAGAGCAAGGATGCCAATGAAGCCAATGAGCATTCCTGCAAGTCTTTTCGCGTGCCAGACTGATTTATCTCCGAGCATCGCCGTGAAGATTGTTGACCAAATTGGCGTGGTAGCAACGAGTAATCCTGTCAGTCCGGAGGATATTTTTGTCTCGGCTTGGGTTATGAAAAACCAAGGGCCGATTGTTTCGCATAAGGCATAGAGGAAGACGAATTTATAACCCCGCAGAGCGGCGCCTAATGATTTCTCTCGAATGGCTAGAGGTATCAAGACCAATCCACCAATGGCAACTCGTGAAAAAACGATAAAGGCTGGGCTGAAATCGCGGATTGCTATTCGGATAAATAGATAAGGGACGCCCCACATTAAGCCAACGGAAATAAAAAGTATCCAGTTCTTACGTGACATGAATGTGTTATCCCTTTTCGACTTATTTGTTCAGGAGACTGGCGTATAAATTGATGGTAGCTCTGGCAACGCTATCCCATCCGAAATCATTTTGTGCACGTAATCGTCCTGCTTCGCCATATTGAGCAAGAAGTTCAGGATCTTGCATTAATCGAGTGATGGCTTGAGTCCAACGATTTTCAAATTCGTGAGAGTCGAGGGTGTATTCGATGAGTTCGCCGGTGATGCCATCGTTGACAACTTCAGGTATTCCTCCAACTGCAGATGCGAGAACCGCCGTGGAACAACCCATGGCTTCAAGATTCACAATCCCCAATGGTTCATAGATTGAAGGACAAAGGAATAATTGCGCAGCAGTTAACACGCTGGTGAGTTCATCGTGTGGCATCATCTTTTCAATCCACCAAATGTTCTTGCGAGTACGTTGAAGATCACGTATCAGCTCAGCGATTTCCTCGCCGATTGCGGGCTCATCTGGGCTTCCCGCTGCAATAACCAAGCCGTAATCGCTAGGAACATTTCTCCAAGCACGCAGAAGATGCGCGAGACCTTTTTGACGAGTTATGCGTCCGACAAAGAGGGCGTACTTACCTGTGATCGCGTACTTATTGAGGGCATCTGCATTGTGGTTGGGCGCAAACTTGGATGTATCAACGCCATTTCGAATTGTGACTACTTTGGCGGGGTCTATTTCTGGATAGGACGTGAGAACGTCATTTCTCATCCCGTCACTGACTGCAATGATTGCTGCGGCATTATGAGCAGAAGTTTTTTCGATCCATGAAGAGAGTCGATATCCGCCACCGAGTTGTTCTGCCTTCCAAGGGCGAAGTGGCTCAAGCGAATGGGCGCTCATCACATGTGGAATCCCGTGTAATTCTGAAGCGATGTGACCGGCCATATTTGCATACCAAGTGTGGGTATGAACGATGTCGACATCAGAGAGTTCTTGCGCCATCTCCAAATCGGTTGCCATGGCCTGTATTGCGGGATTTGCATTCTTGAATTCATCTCGAATTGGGAAGCTAGTCGCATCTGCGCGTGGTTGGCCGAAACAGAAAACATCGACAGCCATTCGTTCATCTTGTCGAAGCGCTTGTGCTAACTGGACGACATGAACACCGGCTCCGCCATAGACATGTGGGGGCCATTCTTTAGTTACGAGTCCCACTTTTATCAATGGCACGCAACTCTCCTCGCCTCGTTATTTCCCGCTAACACCTAGTCTCGCGTCTTGGAGAAGGCTATCGTTAACCCATGGCTCGCCGTGAACTCCCTCTAGGAATCGTTCTCGCTGGAGGAGAAGGCAAGCGATTAATGCCACTGACCGCAGATCGAGCCAAGCCCGCAGTTCCGTTCGGTGGCTCCTATCGCCTCGTCGATTTTGTTCTTTCCAATCTCGTAAATGCCCAGATGCTCAAGATCGCGGTATTAACACAGTACAAATCGCATTCTCTCGACCGTCACATCACAACAACGTGGCGCATGTCCACTCTGTTGGGCAACTACGTAACACCGGTGCCGGCACAACAGCGCTTGGGCCCACGTTGGTATACGGGAAGTGCTGATGCGATTTTGCAGAACTTTAATTTAATTCACGATGAAGATCCACGGCACATTTTGGTTTTTGGTGCCGATCACGTGTATCGCATGGACCCTAGTCAAATGTTTGATCATCACCTAGAGACGGGCGCTGGAGTAACAGTGGCTGCCATTCGAGTGCCTCGCGCCGAGGCAAGTGAATTTGGAGTAATCGAATTAGCCGATGATGGCGTGACGATTAAAGCATTCCACGAGAAGCCTGCAAATCCGCCACCGATGCCAGGCTTTCCAGATTTATGTTTAGTCTCCATGGGAAATTACATTTTCAAACGCGATGTCATGGAAGAAGCACTGATTCTCGATTCTGAAGATTTAGAAAGTCGTCATGACTTGGGTGGAAATATCATTCCGATGTTGACCGCCAATGGATCTGCGAAAGTTTATGATTTTGCAGATAACGTCGTTCCTGGTGAAACAGAGCGAGATAAAGGTTATTGGCGCGACGTGGGTTCCATCGACGCGTACTTTGATGCTCACATGGATCTAGTTTCAATTCATCCAATATTTAATCTTTATAACAGAGAGTGGCCTTTGCTCACGAATCCACCTTCACTGCCTCCCGCGAAATTTAGTGAGGGCGGAATCGCTCACGACTCAATTGTTGGTGCGGGTTCGATTATTTCCGGCGGACATTTAAATCGGACAGTTGCTTCTTACGATGTCCATATCGGTACGGGTGCATCTGTTGAAGGATCTGTCTTAATGCCATCTGTTCGTATTGGAGATCGTGCCGTGATTCACCGTGCCATTCTCGATAAGAATGTAATCGTTGAATCCGGGGCGCAAATCGGCGTTGATCTCGAGCGAGATCGCGAACGTTTCACGATTTCCCCGAGTGGAATTG
Organism: uncultured Actinomycetes bacterium; assembly: GCA_903928745.1. GTDB lineage: Bacteria > Actinomycetota > Actinomycetes > Nanopelagicales > Nanopelagicaceae > QYPT01. The sequence continues at coordinate 51,209 of CAIYRR010000072.1, forward strand.
TTGTTGTCGGCAAGGGCGTGCGCGTAACACCGTAAACGTCGATATTGGTGAAATTCCGAGCCCTTGGGTAGGCTTACAGCACAGTCAAAGTTGACCAAAACATGGGCTTACATTGCCCGATTTCTTATGAGAAGCGTTGGAGCAAAGTGCGATGCGTATAGGTGTCCTCACTGGTGGCGGAGACTGCCCCGGATTAAATGCTGTTATTCGTGCAGTAGTACGTAAAGGCGTCAAAGAATATGGGCACGAATTTGTTGGCTTCAGAGACGGATGGCGCGGTCCACTTGAGGGCCTCACAATGCAATTGGATATCGCAGCTACTCGCGGAATTTTGCCAAGGGGCGGAACAATTCTTGGATCATCGCGTACAAATCCTTTTAAAATTGAAAATGGTGTCGAGCGCATCAAGGAAAACCTTGCAAATGCTGGAATCGATGCACTGATCGCTATTGGCGGAGAAGACACACTAGGAGTTGCCACCAAGCTCGATACATTAGGCGTGAAAGTTATCGGCGTTCCCAAGACCATCGATAATGATCTCAACAACACTGATTACACCTTTGGATTTGATACAGCAGTAAATATTGCCGTCGAGGCAATTGATCGTCTGCACACAACTGCTGAGTCTCATCACCGTGCACTGATCGTTGAAGTCATGGGACGTCACGCAGGATGGATTGCATTGCACTCTGGCTTAGCAGGAGGAGCTGCTTGTATTTTGATTCCCGAGCAAACATTCTCTATCGAGAAAGTGTGTGAGTGGGTTGAATCGCGTTTCAAAACTAATTATGCGCCCATCATTGTTATCGCCGAGGGAGCAATTCCTCAAGAAGGTGACATGGTTGTTAAGGATGCAACGCTAGATTCCTTCGGACATGTAAAGCTTTCAGGAATTGGCGAATGGCTTGCTCAAGAAATTGAAGCCCGCACAGGCAAGGAAGCTCGCACATCCGTACTGGGGCACATTCAACGCGGAGGTAGCCCAAGCGCATTTGATCGCGTGCTTGCTACGCGCTTTGGACTTCATGCAATCACAGCAGCGCATGAGGGCGATTGGGGCAAAATGGTCGCATTGCACGGAACCGACATCGTGCGAGTGCCATTAATTTCCGCTACCGAGAAACTCAAAACAGTTGATCCTGCTCTCTACAAGGAAGCAGAAATCTTCTTCGGTTAGAAGGAGAAATACCCTGCGCCCTCTCCAATAAATTCTCTACGCTAGGACACTATGACCACCTCAAGCATTTTGCAGAATCTCTTCACTCCTGGGTTAGTCGCGGCCCAACAGCCGTCGTGGCCGGGTGGTCCTGAAGGCGTTGCAGTGAAATCCGCGGTGGCCGAACTCAAGGCGCTGCCTCCATTGGTTTTTGCGGGGGAGTGTGACAATCTCAAAGCTCGAATTGCAGAGGCCGCGGCAGGTAAAGCATTTTGGTTGCAAGGCGGAGATTGCGCAGAGACTTTTGCTGCAGCAAGTGCTGATTCGATTCGAAACCGCATTAAAACGATTCTGCAGATGGCAGCTGTATTGCAGTATTACTCAAGTTTGCCCGTAGTAAAGGTTGGACGTATGGCTGGGCAATTTGCGAAGCCTCGATCCAACGATAATGAAACACGTGGAGATGTCACTCTTCCTGCTTATCGCGGAGATGCTGTGAACGGGCTTGATTTCACATCCGAATCTCGCACTCCAGATCCTCAGCGCTTAGTCAAGGTGTACAACACTTCAGCGGCGACGCTCAATCTCGTGCGCGCGTTTACGCAAGGTGGTTTTGCAGATCTTCGCCAAGTCCACGAATGGAATAAAGGTTTCATCCGCGACTCATCCGTGGGAGAGCGGTATGAGGAAATGGCAAAGGAAATTGGCCGCGCTTTAGATTTCATGCGCTCTGCGGGTATTGATCCTGCCGCCTTCAAGACTGTTGATTTCTTTTCCAGTCACGAAGCACTCATTCTTGAATACGAGAAAGCTCTTACGCGTATTGATTCGCGTACGCAGTTGCCTTATGACGTATCTGCGCACTTTGTCTGGATTGGTGAGCGCACCCGTCAAATGGATGGAGCCCACGTTGATTTTGCTTCCAAGATTCGCAATCCAATTGGCGTCAAACTTGGACCTAAATCCACAGTCGATGACGCTTTAGCGCTGATCGACAAACTTGATCCTGATCGCGAGCCAGGTCGTTTAACTTTTATTACTCGCATGGGCGCTGGGAAAATCCGTGAAATCTTGCCGGCCCTTGTCGATGGCGTTACCAAGTCAGGTGCGCAGGTCTTATGGGTCTGTGATCCAATGCACGGCAATACTTATGAAGCACCTAGTGGTTACAAGACGCGCCGCTTTGAGGACGTTCTCGATGAAGTCAAGGGATTCTTTGAAGTACACAAGAAATTGGGTACTCATCCAGGCGGCATTCATATTGAGTTAACTGGCGACGATGTGACTGAGTGCGTGGGTGGCGGAGAGCAGATTTCTCATGAAGACCTTGCAACCCGCTATGAGAGCGCCTGCGATCCGCGCCTTAATCATTCCCAATCTTTGGAGCTTGCCTTCCTTGTAGCGGAGATGCTTCGCGATCGTTAATCTTGCGCAGTGACATTAATTTCCACTGCTACAAAGACACCTATAGGTACGCTTCATCTTATTTCTGATGAGCATGTTCTCTTAGGGGCGACTTTTGGGGGCATTGATTCTGCAATAGCGAACCTTGATTTGGTTGATGCGACAAGAAAAATTATCACCGCTAAGTCGATTCCAATCGTTTCAGATTTACTTGCGAGTTATTTTGACGGTGACATAGAAGCAATCAATGCAATTGTTGTAAGGCAGCCTGGTCCAACATTTTCGCAAGCGGCATGGAAAGCGATGCGCAAAGTGAAGCCAGGGAAAACACTTTCTTATTCAGATCTCGCTGCGCGAGCTGGATCACCAGCAGCGGTAAGAGCTGCAGGTAGTGCCTGTGCGAAGAATGCAGTAGTTGTCGTAGTTCCCTGCCACCGAATCGTAAAAACAGGTGGAGCCTTGGGAAATTATGCGTACGGTTTAGATGCTAAAGAATGGTTACTTCGACACGAGGGTGCGCTGTAGAGCATCTGCAAGTACATCCGCGGCGTATTCCATAGCGGGATCATCTATATTGAGATGAGTGACAAGGCGTGCGAATTTTGGACCAAGTGCGCTAATCAAGACACCCTCAGTCTTCACCATCGCTGCAAACTCAGTTGCTGAAATCGGCAATTCTGACAAATCCAAGCCAACGATATTTGTATCAACGTGCATTGGGTCCACCACGCTTGATGAGATGGCGTGACAACGTTTGGCTAAGAATTGCGCACGTCGATGATCATGGTGGAGCAGCGATAGATTTGTGTCCAACGCGTAATGACCAGCGGCTGCAAGCATTCCGATTTGTCGCATCCCTGCGCCATACCTTTTACGCCACACTCTTGCTTTTACGACATTCTCTTTTGTCGAGAGCATGAGAGAACCTACGGGCGCACCTAAACCTTTTGAAAGGCAGACACTGACTGTGTCGAAATATTTTCCATATTCTATTAACGGTGTTTCACTCGCGATGTGTGCATTCCAAATGCGTGCACCATCGAGGTGAAGCGCTAATCCCATTTCTTGAGCGCCTTTATGTAGCGCTTGAATTTCGCTGAGCGGCTGGACCGTACCGCCGCCAAAATTATGTGTGTTCTCTACGGCAATCGCTTTTGTCGACACAAGGTACGGACCAGAATCTGGTCGAGCCACCGAAAGTGCATCGCTAGCAAAAAGCAATCCTCTCTGTGCTGGCCATGTGCGCGTTGTTATTCCCGAAAAAACTGCTGCTGCCCCAAGCTCGGCGCGAACAATATGTGAATTCGTTTCGGCGAGTAATTCTTCTCCGGGGGAGACCAGCATTCGAATACCTAATTGATTTGCAAGAGAACCCGATGGAGTAAATACTGCTGCTTCCTTGCCAAACATTTGCGCAACGCGTTCTTCTAGAGAATTGACCGTAGGGTCTTCGCCATACACGTCATCGCCAACGGGCGCGTATGACATAACTTCACGCATTTCTTTGGATGGGACTGTGACAGTGTCCGAACGTAGATCTACTCGCATATCTTTAGTATCTCACGCCTCTTGCAGAACAATGAGGTACATGGCAGTAACTACAAGTGCTCCGCCAAGCCCCACTTGGAGAGTCAGTCTTTCGCCACCGAAAAGCACTGCGAAGAACGCGGCAAAAACAACCTCCATCGTCAATATGACTGCAACTTTTGTCGAGGCAATATGTGCTTGTGCCCAGGTTTGGATAATGAATGCAAATGCAGTGGCAAAGAGAGCGGTGAAGATGACAACCGCCCATACGCCACCGTCAGGAGGTGCCTGGTAACCGGTGCGCAAAGTGGCAAGCCCTGCAAAGAGTGCACATGTTCCCAGTTGTACGACAGTGAGGGCGTATGCATCGCGGCCCGTACTCCACTTTTCAAGAGAGATGATGTGTCCGGCATATGCCAGCGCACTTCCTAGAACAAGAATTTCCCCCGTACCAACCGACCATCCATGTAAGGATAAGAAAGCCAAGCCAACCGTTGCAATCGCGATGTAAAGCCAGGTTTTTCGTGTGATCTTTTGATGCATAAAGATTGCACCGATTAAGGGGGTGAGAACAACGTATAGCCCAGTGACGAAACCAGTCACTGCGGCAGTGGTGCGAGCAAGTCCAAAAGTCTGCAAGATGTAACCAGCGGCAAGAAAGCATCCAGAAAAAAATCCTTTAGCAAGAAGATCTTTCGAGAGCATTTTCAATACCTGAGGGCGCAGTGCAATGAGCGCAACGACTGCAACGATAAAACGACTAAAGAGGAAGCTACTTACATCTTGACGCCCGATTGCATCTTTCATCATAAAAAAGGTGGCGCCCCACAAGGCTGCCACGGCAAGAAGGGCACCAGGGGCTAGGCGTAGATGTTTCGTCATCCTCGAAGTTTTTTCAACAGTGCTACTTCGCGTCCATGTTCTGGTTCTTGTCCTGGTGTTTCAAGGATCAAAGGTGCATTTGCAATCGCGGGATGTTTGAGGAGTTCTTTAAAAGGATCAACCCCAATTTCGCCATCGCCAATATTCTGGTGGCGATCTTTCAGAGCGCCGCATACATCCATCGAATCATTAGCGTGAATGAGTTGAATGCGCTCTGCACCTGCGATGGAAACTAGGAGATCTAGAGTTTCCTTCATGCCGCCCTTTTTTGCGATGTCATGACCTGCTGCAAATACATGGCAGGTGTCTAGACAAATACCAACTTTAGGATGATATTCAAGGGCTTCCAAATAATTCGTAAGATCTTCTAGCCGCTTTACCAATGATTGGCCTTGACCCGCTGTAGGTTCGAGCAAGAGCGTTGGTGAATCATCCGGAAGAGCATTGAGGATAGGCATCATTCCTTCATGGATTTGTTTCCAAGCATTTGCCACATGATTTACATCGACAGCCGATCCTGTATGAATGACAACACCAAGTGCACCGATTTCTTTTCCGCGGCGCAAAGAGTAAGCAGTACTTGCGAGTGAATTTTCATATGTTGCAACGGTGGGGGAACCTAGATTAATTAAGAATGGCGCGTGAACATAAGTTGCGATATCGAGTTCGGCTGCTTTGCTGGCAAAGGCCGCATCGGCATCAGGATTGCCATCAGGCATTGCCCACCCTCGAGGATTTGATGCAAAGACTTGTATCGCTTCAGCTTTGACTTCAACGGCATAGGCAATGGAGCGTTTGGCCATTCCTCCAGAAGTAGGAACGTGAGCACCAATGCGAGGACGTGTGGCAGACATTTGCCTACCCTACTGTGATGACGACCGTACTGCCACGTTTGACTTTTGTGCCCACGGCTGGAGAAACATTAGTTACTGATTTCACCGTGTGCTTTCCAATTTTCTTCACGGTTACCTTGAGATCGAGATCGTTCAGGATTCCTGTGGCTTTCGCTTCGGGAAGTGAGTACACATTTGGAATGAAGACAGATTCAGAACCTTGGGAGACCACTAAAGATATTTTGGTTCCTTTATCTGCATTAGTGCCGCCAACGGGATCTTGGCTTATGACTGCTCCAATGGGTACTGAATCACTGTAGGTGTATGTAGATGAGACATCAAAACCGGCAGTTGTTAATTCGTTAAGTGCTTGTTCGCCACTTTGACCAAGATAAGAAGTTAATGGAACTTGTTCTATGCCTTGGCTAATTGTGATGTCGATAGTCGTGTCTCTTTTAACAGTAGTTCCTGTTGCTGGGGAAGTTCCGACAACAAGATCTTTCGCAATGTTTGCGTTGAAGACAGGCGTGATATTTCCAATGATTAATGGGCTCTTCAACAATAAAGCTTTTGCCTCATCCACGGTGAGTCCTTGAAGTTTTGGAATGACATAACGTTCGGGACCTTTGGAAACGATGTAGGCAACAGAACCACCTTGACTTACGCGTCCGCCCCCGCCTGGTTTGGAAGAAATAATCTTTCCGGCAGGGATATCTTCACTAAATACTTTCTCGCCGACAAGTGAAGTCAAACCCAGAGGAAGCAAGGAAGCGTCAGCCTCCTTGATGCTCAGACCAGCAACGGAAGGAACTATCACTCGATTTCCCGGGCCAACAAATACGTACCAGCCACCAACTGCGATTGCTATGACAAGGAAAAGCGCAATGGTCCTATTTCTCTTTACCCGCGCACTGGTACGTCGACGAATTTCACGTGTGTTTTCACTTGTCATTTCACGCACCGGTTTCTTTTCGTTTTCTTCAATCACGGGCGCCACTGTGCCAGAGGGAGCTGGATTTTTCTCTTGTGAAACCCTGTGAGATTTGCGGGATTTATCTCTAATGGGAAGTGGCGGGAGGTCTAATTCCAGGCTCATCTGAGTTCTCTTGGGATCAAGTTCACTTTGAATGATGCGAAGTGCCTCTAAGAATTCGTTCGCGGTTGTAGGTCGCTCGTCAGGATTTGGGCTTGTCGCACTGAAAATCAATGCATCCAGAGAAGCAGGAATTCCCTTTTTCTTGGAAGAGACAAGAGGCACTCTTTCGTTCACGTGCATGTAAGCGATCTGAATAGGGGTCTCGCCTTCAAATGGCTTAGATCCCGTGAGCATTTCAAAGGCAACGATTCCCACCGCATAGAGATCACTGCGCGCATCGGCCACACCGCGTTGCACTTGTTCAGGAGAGAGGTAGGAAACGCTTCCGAGAATGACGCTTGATTCTGCAGTCATGGTGGTACCGAGGAGTTCGCCTTTGGCTAATCCAAAATCGGCGATCTTGATTCTTCCAGAATTAGTGATCAGAACATTCTCGGGCTTTATATCTCGGTGAATTATTCCTATTTTATGTGCTGCTGAAAGTGCGCTCACAATCGGAATGAGATAGCGGACTGTTTCAGCAGGGGATAGGGAACCTTGTTGGAAAAGGTAGTCACGCAAGGTGTGGCCATCAATAAATTCCATCACGATAAATACAGCAGGAGTTCCGCCTTGATTCCAACCTTGATCCTGCACGGCGACAATATTCGGGTGCGAGAGAGCTGCGGCTGCTTTAGCTTCCTTTATAAAACGATTGACAAATTCTTCGTCGTTAGCAAGGTGTGCATGCATGATCTTAAGAGCAACTTTTCGATCTAGGCGCGTATCTAGTGCCTCATAAATCGTCGCCATTCCACCACTAGCAACCTGACGCAGAAGTTCGTATCTGCCATCGATGAGTTCGCCTGATAAATCGTGCACCTTAAAATCCTAGGCAAGTGGGCTTGATTTCGCGGTGGCGGCGCGCGGCAATTTCAGTCAGCTGTTAGGTAGTAGACAGGACAAAGTCAGTATTTTCGCGCGTTTTGTCTTGCGAGAAGTGCGCATCCTCATCCATTTGCCATTGGAGCATCTGTGCAGTAATTGCTTGACCATCTCTTTCAAGTACTCGCTCTAGACCCAATTCTCGATCCACGTCCAACCAAATTGTTGCCGTGGCATACTCACGCACAATCTCTTGTGCACTCGCTACTCCTTCAAGGATGAGGAGATCGCACGGAGTAATTTCCTTAGAGGAATCAAAAGATTGCGCGGTCCAGTTGTAGATGGGCAACCACTGAGTTTTCTCTTCGGAAAGCCCTTGCAATAAATCGTGAAGTTTTTCCGTCAGAGAGAAACTCAGTGCGTTCTCCCAACCATCATATATTTCATCAAGGTGGATGACGGTCACGGTGCGATCTTGAGCAAGAGCGAGGAAAAGTTCATGTGCCAAAGTAGTTTTTCCCGAACCTGCCCGACCGTCAATTGCAAAGACGTGAGTAGATCCACATCGCGCTGGCGAAGAAAGCAAATCTTCAAGTGCTCCAACTAAGTGCATAGTTCTATTCTGCCTTCTTTAACCATGTCCGCCAGCCAGCAGCGGCAATTCCCACGAAGATAAGATAAAGAAGAGCAGTGAGGTACTGACCACCATGAAAAAATTGATAGGTGTAGACGCTATCAACGACAAACCACAGTGGCCAGGCCTCGTATCTTTGTAGGACCATGAGGATTTGGGCGATAGTGCTTCCAACAAATCCAAATGCATCCGTCAACGAAGCTGCAGCACCGATTTTTTTGAGAACTGGATAGAGAGCGCCCCAGGCAACTACAAAAGTCACGCCCCAGATAAGGCGTTCCTTCCGAACCAATTTCGCTGGCGTTGCTCCTTTTGCGCCCCATCCAAACCAACCCCAAATACCACCTGCGATGAAAATGATCTGAAGAGCGGCACTAGCAAAATATTTCTCCTCCAAAAAGAGAACGCCATAGAGTGCGCTACTTATGTTCCACCAATGCCAAGTTTTACGTGGTCCAAGCACTGCCAATCCAACTCCCATAATCGAAGTTAAGAAAGCAATCAGTTCCAGGAAAGATAAGTGATAGTTCCATGCAGTAAAAACTGTGAACATGAGATCTATTTTCATGAGAATCATCCATTCCAGGTCCGCATTACCGGACCGGTCAAACGGTCGACCTGACGATCAGGTCCTCTCAGCCACGTGGGCTCCCGTGTTTGTTACTCTACCAAGGAATTAGGCAGAATGTCCTTATGGAAAAGTTTGGCTACCTAGCGATGTTGGTTTTTACTGTCGCTGGTTCTTTCTGGCTTGAAGTAGTTTTGAAGGTCGGCGTACTTCGCAGGTACAAGCGCACATTTTTGAGTATCGCACCAGTCGCCATGCTTTTTCTTGCTTGGGATGCATTCGCCATTCACGAGAAACATTGGCATTTTGATAGCAAGCAGATACTCGGTATTTATGGGCCTTTCTCTATCCCGATTGAGGAATATCTCTTCTTTCTCGTTGTCCCACTGGCCGCCATCATGACTATCGAAGCTGTGAGAGCAGTAAAGATCGCTTGGGTTGTTGGGGATGAGAAATGACGTACACGATCATTGCCATCACCGCCTTAATGTGTGCAGCGCTAGCGGATCTCTTTCTTTTCAAAACGCGATTGTTGCAGCGCAAAGTTTTTTGGACCTCTTATGCCATCATCTTGCCTTTTCAACTCTTGACAAATTGGTGGCTTACCTCGCGCAACATTGTGATGTATAGCGATTCGGCAATAATCGGAGTTCGGATTGCATCTGCTCCATTAGAGGATTTGTTTTTTGGTTTCGCTTTGATCCTGAGTGTTCTCGTCGGATGGGTCTACCAAGGTAAACGCTGACGAGCTTTTAGCGCTTTTGCGTAGGCAATAGTTGCCACTCGAAGTCTCCTGGCCAAGGATGTCGTTGCTCGTTTATTGAAAATGTCATAATCAATCTTTTCTACTTCATCCACTATTCCGCAGTAGAGCTCGCTCGCGGCTTCAATACATGGCCGACTTGTTGGATCCAGAAATGCGATTCCCGGATCAGCAACAGATTTGAGGTCACGAACACGAGAAATCTGTGCCTTCAGCGCAGAGATAATTTCGGGAGTGAGTTGGCGCTTATAGAGCATTTCCTTATCCACGCCATGTTCTTTCAATTCCGCCATGGGTAGATAGATGCGTCCACGATCTAAGTCTTCGCCAACATCTCTAATGAAATTTGCTAATTGGAAAGCAACTCCTAAAGTTTCTGCAGGCTTGTAAGCCTCTTGTGTGAGTGCGCCGAGAATTGGAACCATTTCCAACCCGATTACAGCCGCGGATCCGTAAACATATTTCATTAAGTCTTCGTAGGTCTCATATTCACTCACTCGCAAGTCCATTTTCATGGAGTTCAGAAAGGCTTCAAAGTGCTCATGCGGAATGGAGAATCTTTGGACTGTATCGATCAAAGCTTTGGCAACATGGTCATCGCTTTTTCCAGTTTTTAGACTTTGCAGAACAGAATTACCCCAAAGCTCGAGCTTCTCTTCCTTTTGGTTTACCGTGAGAGTGGAAGCAAGGTCATCAACGATTTCATCGGCATAGCGTGCAAAGCCATAAAGAGCATGAACAAATGGGCGCTTGGCTTTAGGTAAGAACAAGGTCGCAAGAAAGTAAGTCTTGCCGTGCAATGAGTTGAGTCTTTTACATTCTGCATAGGAGGCTCGCAATTGCGGGTCAGTAATTCCTGCTGCAGATAATTCATCCATTTATTTCACCGGACCCACGATGCGCTCTGCAGCGAGTCTTCCCGAAATTAAGACCATAGGCACCCCAACTCCTGGTTGAGTGCCAGAGCCAGCAAAGACGACGTTTTCAAAACCTTGGGCGAGATTTCGCGGGCGAAATGGTCCCGTCTGCATAAATGTGTGTGCACTTGCAAATGGCGCACCGCGTTCCATGCCTTGTGCTTGCCAATCCAGGGGAGTGGTCATGGATTCGACTTCGATGGAATCCCCAAAACCTGCGTAGCCTCGAGATTCCAAAGTGGCAATCATCTTCTTGCGGTATGGCTCTGCTTGCTTAGTCCAGTCAATATCGGCGTCGAGATTTGGCGTAGGAAAGAGAACGTAATAGGAATGTTTTCCTGGTGGTGCCAGAGTTGGATCATCCTTTGATGGAACCGTCACCAAGACGCTTGGGTCGCTCATCAAAGTTTTCTTATTTATCAGTTCATCGAACACGCCATCCCAGGACTCGCCAAAGTGGATGTTGTGATGTGCGGTGTGTGCGTACTCCTTATTAGACCCAACCAGCAAAGTCACACATGATGGAGAGTATTTCAGTTTCTTAATTTTGTTTGGCACATGTCCTAATAAATCTCTCCATGCAACAGGTAGATCAGGGTTGAGGACTAGAACATCGCATTCAATGCGCTTATCCGTATCTGTGATAACTGCGTGAGCGCGACCATTCTTGTAATCAATCTTAGTAACGCTGGTGTTGTAAATAAACGTGACTCCGTGCTTTTCTGCTGCAGCGGCTAGTGCACGAGGCAGTGCATGCATTCCGCCTTTCGGAAAGAAAACTCCATTAACCGAATCCATGTACGCAATCACTGCATAAATTGCTAGCGCCTGTTGAGGGCTCACGCCCGCGTACATTGCCTGAAAGGAATAGACCTTCTGCAGACGAGGGTCCTTAAGGAATTGATTTACCTTAGGTGCAAGTTTGCGAAAACCGCCCAGTGCGATCAAGCGAGCAAGGTTGGGAGTCAAGAGGTTGAACGGAGAATCAATGTTGCGGTCAATAAAATCATTCATCTCGTATTTATATAGTTTGGTGACGAAATCAACATATCGCGCATAACCTTGTGCTTCGCTTGGACTGATTGTCCGAGCAATTTCTTCTTGCATTTGTTCAGTATTTGCATGGACATCTAATTGCGATCCATCTGCATAGAAAGCTCGGTATAGCGGAGTAACGGGCATAAGCTCGAGCCAGTCTTTCAATTCCTCACCCACGCTGTTGAAGGCATCGTTAATCAAGCTGGGCATTGTGAGAACAGTGGGGCCAGTATCAAAGGAGTAACCATCTTTAAGTAATAGGCCATTGCGACCGCCTGGCACGCTTTCGCGCTCTATGACGGTTACTTTGCGACCAGCACCGGCTAATCGAAGGGCAGCGCTTAACCCTGCCAGACCAGCTCCGACTATTACTACATGATCGGTTGGTCCCTTAACTTGAGCAACCATCTATATGCTCCTGCGAATTGCAACGTTAGCGAGTTCGGATAAAAGTGCATGGGCATTCGAATCTATTTCCTCGCGATTGAGGGAATCCATAGCAGTCATCGTAAGTTTTTCAATAAGTTCTTCCACGTGTGCCTGCGCTCCTGTATCAGCAATAATTGTCCGAATCGCCTCAACACCAGCAAGATCTAAATCAGCATCACCGAAATGTGTTGCGATAACTGCTTCTTGATGGGCGTCGGCCCGATCATGCGTCATTGCCATGAGCACGGTGCGCTTACCTTCACGCAAATCATCACCTGCTGGCTTACCTGTTGTTGAAGGATCTCCGAAAACGCCAAGCAAGTCATCTCGAAGCTGGAAGGCCTCGCCCAGTGGTAAACCAAAATCGGAAAGGATTCCAAACATGCTTTCACGAAGGTGTGAATCTTCGGTTGCTAGCGCTGCGCCAAAATGTAATGGACGCTCGATCGTGTATTTGCCAGATTTGTAACGAGCAATCTTGAGTGATCGCGCGACACTTTGCGTTGCAAGAGCTTGCTCATGAATATCAAGGAATTGACCGGCCATTAATTCCACACGCATTTCATCATGGACTGACAATGAACGCAGCAGCGCCGATGGAGTAATACCTGAACTATGAAACATTTGATCAGACCAAACAAGTGCTAGGTCACCTAACAAGATCGCAGCGGACTGTCCATAATTCTCGGCCGAACCTGAAAGTTCATCATTGCGATGAATACTTTCAAAGTGACGATGCATGGAGGGTTTTCCACGGCGAGTATCTGATGCATCCATTAAATCATCATGGATAAGCGCGCAGGCTTGGAGTAATTCCAAACTGGCTACAGCCTGAACAACAGCATCGTCATCGCTTCCGCCGCTGGCTAAGTAACCGGCATACGCAAAGAGCGGACGTAGTCGCTTGCCCCCGTCGAGAAGATAAGAATTCATTGCTTCTGCAACAGGGATGAGTTCGCTTCCGATTTCGCCGAGATAGCGTGTTTGCGCGGCAAGAAATTCGGTCAAATCACTCTGAACTCTCATGCGGATATCGGCTAGGGCCTTTTGCGGGTCAATGATCACGAGTTAACGGTACCCTCACTCTGCTCGGTAAGCCCGTCCAACCCTGAAGGAGGTAGTGAGCGATCATGGGAAAACCATCCATCTCCTTTGAATTCTTTCCGCCAAAGGACCCTGAGGGCGAATCTCGCCTCTGGGATGCGATGATGAATTTGCGCTCCATATCTCCAGATTTCATCTCCGTGACTTATGGCGCAGGTGGCTCCACACGCGATCGCACGATCGAAATCGCGACTCACATCACAGAGCGAACGGGAATTCCTACGGTTGCGCATCTGACGTGCGTGGGCTCAACGCAGGAAGAAGTGAGCGAGATCCTTACTCGCTATCGCGACGCAGGCATTAAGAGCATTCTCGCCTTGCGCGGAGATCCTGTAGGTGGACCAAGTACTCCGTGGCAACATACAGAAGGCGGTTTCGATCATGCCGACGAACTCGTCGCGGTAGCTGCAGAATTTGGTGACTTCACAATTGGTGTGGCTGCATTTCCAGATGGCCACCCTGCATCACATGGAAATTTTGATCAAGATATTAATGTTCTGTTGCGCAAAGAAGAGCTTGGCGCAAGTTTTGCCACGACACAATTTTTCTTCGATGTGAATAGATGGATTTACTTAGTCAGAAGATTGAAAGATCGCGGATCAGCGTTGCCGATCATTCCTGGAATCTTGCCCATATCCAATGTTAAACAATTGACACGGATGGCAGATCTTGGTGGTACACCGATCGCAGATGAAATCCTCTCAAAGTTCCTTGACATTGAATCCGACCCAAGTGCAGTGAAAGCTCTAGGCGTGGAAGTCGCCACACAATTTTGTAAAGAGCTACTGGATGCGGGTGCACCGGGATTACATTTCTATACGATGAATACTTCAAATGCGACCCGCGAGATTTGGGAGAATTTAGGATTGAAGGCTTAATGCTCTCCTTTGACGAGTTTGCCGATCAATGGAGTTCAATTCACGGAGGTGCCCAAACGACGGGCATCGTCGGTGGATGGCTTCGCATCTCATATCGAATTGCTAAGTTTCTCAATTTCTTTCGAGTGTCACCGAATGCCTTGACTCTTATCGGTCTATTGAGTGCACTTGTCACAGCATTAGCGGGGAAACATTGGAGCGCAGGAATATTTCTTGCACTCTCACTCATCAGCGACGGTGTTGATGGAAGTGTGGCAATAATTCAACAACGTGCCAACAAGTGGGGC
>CAIYRR010000073.1 GCA_903928745.1 uncultured Actinomycetes bacterium
AGCGCAACCTTAATTTGTAAATTCAAAGGGCCCAGAACCCCGTTAATGTAAAGAGATCCGCAATGTGTAGATTTTGCCGCTTGTGCAGCTTGCAAATCGCAGACGGGTCTGGCTAAACGATTGATGATGGGGTTGTAGAAAGCCCAGCCGAATCCTGCACCAATCAGAATAAGTATGGAGGAACGCAAAACTCGCTTTCGAAATTCACGCAAGTGTTCTATCAGCGGCATCCGACCGCCCAAGGTGGTCGTCACAAAGATTACTTCTCCGAAGTGCCTTCTTCGCCGCTCTTCTTCTCATCCTGATTAATCTCTTTGATTTCGCTTTTGAAAATGCGTAGAGATTTACCTAGCGAACGCGCCGAATCCGGGAGTCGTTTGGCACCAAATAGAACTACGAGAACGACGAGAAGGAGAAGTATGTGACTAGGCTCTTTAAGAAACATGCGCTGGGAACTCCTGATTCAGGCTCGATTGGTGAACGAGATAGCGCAACGATACCTCAATAATGCGAAATCAGACCAAATTCAATGAGCGCTCAATCCATAGCCTATTAAGGCTTTGGCAGCTCTTGCAGAGATGCTCTCGACGCAATTTCGGGGCGAAGTGATTCTGACCGCCCCACCCATGCTCATGACCGTTCTGGTGGCCCAATCTGTATTGAATACTTCAACGCTGGCTATCGAAGATTGATCCTTCGCATCTAAACCAAAGGACTCGAGAACATCCCTTTTGCGATCGGAGATCTCCAAACCAATTTCGACTTTGCCGCTGTCGATTGGTTGCGTACCCGAAATAGCCGAGGGATCATCGGCTGTTTCGACAGTAGCACTCAAGATTCTATCTAACCTGAATGTTCTATGTGCTCGGGCGAGATTGCAAAAAGCTAGAACGTATTCGACATCATTTTCGATATAGATATTTAAAGGGAGAATAACTCTCGTTGTGACAACATCACGAACCAACGAGTGGTAATCAATCCCAATTTTGCCGCGGTGCTCGATAGCCTCGGCAATGTGCGATCGAATAGAAGCAAGTGCGGGCATCGAGGTAGCAACACGTTCGTGCACAGGCGCCCCTGCCAAAGCCGACAAACGCGAAAGTAGAGACCCCATCTGTAGCGTAAGAGATTCATTTGCTTGCGGTACCTGATCCCTTAAATACTCCAGTCCTAATATAAGCGCCAGAATCTCATCTCTACTCATCGATCTAGGCTTTTGTAACGTCTGGGCATTTCTAATAGTCACAAAACCGCTTTCGAACGAGAGTTCCATCAGTTCAAGTGGGGTGTATCCGGGTAATCCGCACATCCATAAGGTATTCAAATCCTCTGTGATGTGCGCCTGCGAGGAAGTAAATGCCTCGGCCAGCTCTTCCAACGAAATTCCTTGATGAGAGGAAATGTAGGGAACAAGATCCAACATTCTTGCAATCCGCTCCACTCCTTGAACTGCTTTTGGTTTAGACATGGAGTGTCACCAATAATTCTAAGCGTCGAATAATCTCATCTCGAAGATCAGCAGGCTCGTCCACGATTACATCGTCACCGTGCCAAAGGAGCATATCTACGAATTTCTCTCGGTTGCTATAACCAACTTGATAGAGAACGAAATCGTCAGAATCATTGAGTAAGGTCGCACTTGATGTGATGGCAAAACCTTTGCCTTGACGAACTCTTACTGTTGCAAACATAGTTGGCTCAAATAACTGCACATCGATAGTTTTTTGAACATCGAAATCAACGGGTATTGCGAACGTTCCCTCTTTAGCCGATACGACTACTGATGATTGAATTCTGTCGAGACGGAAAACACGCATTGCCTGACGGGAATGATCATGGCCCACTAGGTACCAATAACCATGTGAATTTGCCATCCCGTACGGGTCAACCGAACGTGACTCAATCTTGAGATCCTTTGCTACGTAATCAAAAGTAACGGCACGGGAATCCGAAATTGCACGAATTAACGGCAGAATATTCTCTGAATTAACGATCATTCTTGGAGCTATAGCTGGAATTGATTCGAAATCAGAAGCTATTCCGAGAGATAACAATTTATTAAGAGCGCTTTGCGCAACATCTCCCAGCGCCGCTCCTCTCCAACTTTCTGCCGCCAAAGACAGAAGTGCAATCTCTTGACCTGAAATCTCACCTAAATCGAGAACGTATGAATCCGGACGGATTCGATATCCAGCCTCGTCGTCAAACAAGGGATCCAATCCCCCAACCTCAATATTGATTCCCAGACTTCGAAGGTCATCCTTATCGCGCTCGAACATTCGCTCTTTTGATTCGGCACTGCCCTCGTAGCCGTCGATTGTGCGAAAGATTTCCGATTTTGTGAGAAAACGTTTTGTAGCCAGCAGAGCGATGGTGAGATTAATTAAGCGCTCATTCTTCCGCGAGGACACCGTATCCACCTTTCGAAGGACGACGTCGTCTCTGAAGAACTTCTACACCAGGTGCCATTCGCCTACTTTGAATAAGGAATCCGGTGTGACCAATCATCCGATGCTGAGGTCTCACGGCAAGTCCCTCGTGATGCCAACCTCTAATAATTGATTCACTACTTTCTGGTTCCGTGAAGTTTCCATCATCTTTAAGCGCTTGCGCAGTCTGAGCCAATTGCGTTGTTGTCGCGACATATGCCAGGAAAACTCCACCTGGACGCAACACTTTCGCAGAAAGTTCAACGCATTCCCAAGGTGCAAGCATGTCAAGGATTACGCGGTCAAATGATTCGGAAAATTCTTGCTCCTGCAAGGAACCAATCTCCAAGGACCAATTCTCAGGTTTGCCCGAAAAGTAATTTGTTACATTGCTTGTTGCGTTATCTCCAAAATCAGCGCGACGTTCCACTGAATGCACGAGTCCCGATGGACCAACGGCCCGAAGAAGAGAAATCGTCAAAGCGCCACTACCTACTCCTGCTTCCAAGACACGAGCACCTGGATAAATATCGGCAAATCCAACAATGAGGGCAGCATCTTTCGGATACACAATGGTCGCACCGCGTGGCATCGATAGAACATAGTCCGCCAGCAACGGTATGAAAGCAGTAAATTTAAGACCACCCGTAGTTGAGATGACCGAACCTTCAGGTAGACCGATTACTTCATCGTGTAAGACCCAACCTTTGTGGGTGTGCCACTCTTTACCCGCTTGCAAGGTGAAGCTATATAGCTTGCCTTTTGTATCGGTAAGTTGAACTCGATCGCCTTCTGCAAAATACCCAGGTGTAGGCACGGGAGCATCTTAGGCTCTTCATGGCTCCTTCGCCGAGTATCTTCGCCTCCATGAGCAAAGTCCGCCTCTCCCCCAGCAGGGTGAACGATTTCAACAATTGTCCACAACTCTATAAGTACCGAGCAATTGACCAACTTCCAGAGAAAATTAGTCTCGATGCCGAGCGAGGAACGCTCGTCCATTCGATCTTGCATGACCTCTTTGATTCCCCCGCGGCTGAGCGGACATTTCTTAAGGCAGTTGAACTCTTACCCGAGATCTGGAGTAAACAGCAGGAAGAGAAACCAGAACTCGCTGCCTTGATTCCAAATAGCAAAGAGTGGTCGGACAGGGTTTATGCATTACTAGAAACCTATTTCGAACTAGAACAACCGCAATCCTTCGAGGCAACTTTTCGTGAAATACACGTCGAACTCGATCTCCGCGACGATGTATATCTACACGGTTATGTGGATCGTCTCGACGTTGCGCCAAGCGGAGAAGTTCGGATCGTGGATTACAAAACTGGGAAGGCGCCAAAACCAGGTTGGGAAGATAAAGCGCTTTTTCAATTGCGAATCTATGCTCTCGTTTATTGGCGCACACAGGGCGTCATTCCAAAACTCTTGCAACTTATTTATTTGGGTGATGGTCAAATTCTCAAGAATTCTCCATCCGAGAGTGATCTACGAGCTGCTGAGAATGCACTCATGCGAGTTGCAGATGACATCATTCAAGCAACCGAGACCAATACTTGGAGACCGAAACCATCAAGGTTGTGCGATTGGTGTTCCTTTAAAGATATTTGCCCAGCTTTTAAAGGTTAGGGAACCACTCGAGATATAGTTTTCCTAATTTCTCCTCGGTCAGTTCCTCTAGAGAAGTTACAGTTCGAATCTGATCTGTTTCCTCGATTGCCACCAGGTGAGGAATCGCAATTACGCAAGCGCCACTTGCCGCCGCGGCTTGTACTCCCGTGGCGGAATCTTCAAGGATCAGACATCTGCGAATATCAACTTTCAGAAGTTCTGCTGCCTTTAAGTAACCTTCCGGATTAGGTTTTGTGGCAACGACATCGTCACTGCTGATCGACACATCAAAGTGGTGAGATGCGAGATTGGTGAGCACGCCATCGACTAGTACTCGGGGGCTTGCCGAAACGAGAGCGAAATGAACCTGAAGATGAGATGCAAGATTGAGAAGACTCAGAGCACCTGGCATTAATGGTGCACCTTGCGATAAACGCTGTGCCATTAAATCAATAATTGCCTGAGTGAAGTAGGGACCATCCTTAGCGCCTTGTACTAGCTCGCTCATGTAGTTTCCTACGCGATCGAGTGGTCCGCCTAAGCAAAAAGCTTGATTTACTTCGGTCCATTCAAAATCGTACTGAGCCATCAACTCTTTCTCTGAAATGAGCCAAAGAGGTTCTGAATTAATGAGCGTTCCATCCATATCAAACAAGATTGCATCGAAGAAATTGCTAGACAAGTGAGATTCCAGA
>CAIYRR010000074.1 GCA_903928745.1 uncultured Actinomycetes bacterium
ATTTCCTGCCTGATCCGCTGCATTTCCAAAAGACTTGCCTGGCGGTAAATCTCTTGCTTCACTTCCTCCATTCCAACGAAAGAAGCGAACTGCTCGTTGATGTACGCAATGACGCCGTTGTCCGTCGAAGCCCCCGCTTTGATAAAAGTCTGTGTGGTCGCGTTGGGCGGTGTCTCGACTGGTTGGAGGTAGTGCTTGTAGGGCTTGGCTTGGAACAGCAAATGCGTCAAATGTCTTTCAAGATTCTTATCAAGATCGCCTTGTTTTCTACTGGTGTCACTAAGGTCGATGTAAATGTAGCCGCTGTCGGAAATTTTGTATCTTAGATGGCAGTCGAAGCAATCAAACTCTTTATCTTTGTATGGTTCAAAAAGGTTGTATGAGAAGTTGCATCCAACGCAATCCATTTCCCTTTGGGCATCAATGTAGTAGTTGTGGCTGTCCGAAGCGACAAAGTCTTCGTCACCATTCAGATCAGCAATCTTTACGAGACCGCTGAATTTTGCAGGGGCGTCAGGGTTGAACCCCTTGGCCTTGATCAACTGGTTGTAGGCCATAGAGTGATCGCTGAAGTCTTTCAAAATCGCAAGCAATTTGTCTGCTGCTGTGCCCGCGATATGAGCGTTCTTTGCAAGGGCTGAAATCGCTGCGAACGTGTCGAGAAATGTCTTGGCTGATTTCTTCATTTCTAGCCATTTTTCGTTGTACTCACCGACAACCACGATTTCACTTAGAAGGGCATTGGTGGCAATCTCAAATGGTGTGTCCAAAATGGTCTGCATTGACTGCTCGGACAGGTTTAGCTGGCTCGCAAAGTCAGCTACGGCGTCACCATGTTTTACCTTAAGAGTCTCATGTAGCAATCGAGATTGCTGGGTGAGCTTGGCAGCGTCGGTCTCTATGCTCTGAATGGCAGTGAATATCTTTTGCGCCGTTTCTGGGTCGCCCGTGAACTCGGTTTTCGCTGCTTCGTCAATGTACAGAACGAGCCAGGAGATTTCATTCGCAATGAACTTCGCCCGCGAGATTGCCTCAGGACTTGCGAGAACTGGGTCTACCCGATCTATTTCAGTATTCTTCATTCGTTGGGTCTCAGACTAAGCGCCGATCATGCTCTTACGCGCAAACCGATAGTGAAACTTGATTTGGCTAGGAAATCAAGAGTACAGAAGCTTTTGAAAAAATTTCGGGGGCGCTTCATCGGGCCCCCCTTGTCGGCATAGGGTCCCGGAGTACCCCCTCGCTCAACGCCTGCACATTCCATAATATGAAAGTGAACGGTGGACCTACAGGCAAAGGCACCGGTTAAGTGGCAGTTGCTGGTTAGTGTGGGGGGTATGGCGAGGCTTGCGAAAATCCCCGGCGAAGGGGGCGGTCAATTCCGACTTATCGGCAATGACTTGCTACCTCTTTGCGTCTAGGTCTATAGACCTAGCGCAACAGTGTCACGAGGTGCATGAACTTGAAAAATCTGCTTACATCTGCCGTTACATCGTGAAAAAGCAACAGCACAAAAGAAAACGCCTGCTATCAATAAAGTAGCAGGCTCTCTTTGTCTGGCGCGGTCTATGGATGGTAGGATGTGCGAGATTCGAACTCGCGACCAACGGATTAAAAGTCCGCTGCTCTACCAACTGAGCTAACATCCCATCAGGTCCTCAAAAACGATGTTTTGATTATCCGGTAAAGCGTTGGATTGTAGCTTCATGCCGCA
>CAIYRR010000075.1 GCA_903928745.1 uncultured Actinomycetes bacterium
CGATCTATTTACTGGAAGCGCTCGGTGTTTTCATAAATCTCGATGGAGTTGGCGTTGCCCGTACTTTTGAAGAAATTGGAATCGGATTTTGTTTTGCCCCCGTCTTTCATCCAGCAATGCGATTTGCCGGACCAGCTCGCAAAGAATTAGGTGTACCAACGATTTTTAATATTTTGGGGCCTCTTGCAAATCCCGCAAAGCCAAAAGCGGCAGCAGTCGGAGTCGCGAATCCTGCGATGCATCTATTGATGGCAGAAGTTCTGTCAGAGCGTGGCGTTGATGGTTTTGTTTTCCGTGGGGATGACGGTCTTGATGAGATAACTCTTGCAACAACAACTTCAGTTTTAGCAATAGGACACGAGGAAATTCGATCCGACAGAGTCGATCCCACTGATTTCGGTCTAGATCACGCACCAATAAGTGCGCTGGTCGGCGGAGATGGCGCAGAAAATGCGCGGATAACTCTTGCAATTTTCGCGGGCGAACATGGCGCCCCACGCGATGCAGTTGTACTAAATGCTGGCGCTGCAATCGCGGCATATACGGGAGATCTGACTAAGCCAGTTCTTGAACGATTGACTCTTGGAGTCGCCCAAGCCAAAGAGGCTATTGATAACGGGAATGCATCTGCTCTTCTACAACGATGGGCGCAGTTGACCCAAAAACTGGCAACGCCCACTGCCCTTTAAGGGAAACAATTCTCACTCCCTCTGAATCAATATAGGACAAGAGTTTTTCCACTTCTTCGTGACTTGAAGCAGGCAGTATCGATCCGTCATCAACAACTACTTCGGCAGTAAGCGTTAACGATTCGATGGTGTGGTGGATATCTATGCCTGGCGTTGAGAGCGCACTGCCTGCCAGGCGGCCATAGCGAATGCATGTAAATTCCCAACGCCCTTCAACGGTCGCCGGTTTTGCAATAACAATCTCGGCCAACGAAGTGAGCGCTCGAATGTGATGGCCACGAGAGACTCCGCGCACGAGAGCAGAAATCTGATTTCGCACATTAGCCGCTTCTTCAAAAAGCTCCTCTTCACTCAATGAGATCATTTTTTGATTGAGACCTTGCGTAATTTCTCGAAGGTCATGAGTAGAAAATAAGGAAACATCCATGTAGTGGTGGTGGATCGCATCCATTGCAGATTGTGCTTCTTCGCGTCCTCCAAATGGACCACACCATATTTCATGTTCGGCAATGGTTTTGTTTCCTTGAATGGCATAAAAGCGCACCATAGGTTTGTGCCGGAGTTTAAGCCAGATTGCTTTCTCTTGAAATCTGGACCTCTTGTTGTAATGCGGTTTGTGTTCGTTGATCATCCGAAGTTCGCGGACCTGGGCTTCCAAAATGGTCGCGCACACAATCGTGTCTACGTGATCAGTGAGTGCAATCATTTCGTGAATTCGCTTGCGTGTTTCGGCTGCGGTGAAATACGAGCGGACGCGGTTCTTTAGATTACGGGAAGTGCCAACATAAAGCGGTTCGTTCTTTGCTCCACGAAAAATATATACGCCCGGGGCTTGCGCAATTGTCGAAGCTAGATGTTTCTTCTCCCGTTGTGCATTAGTGATGCGCGTACTAAATCCCTTGAGTTCTTCTAGAGTAGTTACTCCGAAGGAACCTAATCGATCAAAGATGCCGTGCAAGACATCCACAGTTGCTCGTGCGTCATCGAGCGCGCGGTGGGTCGGAGATGTTTGCGCGTCAAAAAAAATTGCAAGAGTGGCAAGTTTGCAATTAGGGACTTCATCTTTGGTGAGAACCTGGCGAGCGAGGCGAGCCGTATCCACGACGGGGTAATTTGGCCATAGGTAGTCATTGTTCTTGGCGGCGGCTTTGAGAAAGCCCATATCAAAAGGGGCATTGTGGGCTACAAGTACGGTTTCAGCAGGGGAGCCAAAGAATTCCAAAAGTGCGGGAAAACTCTCTTGAATGCTCGGGGCTTTTATCACCATGGCGTTGGTAATCCCCGTCAGGACAGTGATGAAGGCAGGGATGTCTTCGCCGGGATTTATTAGAGTTTGAAATTCACCAATAACTTCGCCGCCTCTTACTTTGACTGCGCCTATTTCGGTAATTCCAGCCATGGCGGGGGATCCGCCTGATGTTTCAAGGTCCACAACCACAAATGTTGTGTCAGCCAGATTCCTTCCAAGATCATCGAAACTTCCTTGCCACGGTTGACCTGCGTGACTGGGCTTCATGCGCCAAAGGATATGTCGTTGATGTGACAAAAGACCTGGTCTACGCTGATGGCCATGGCAACTGAAGGAGCACCTGCAGGTTTACTCGAGGATTTTGCAGTCCGTGGCACTGGCGCACATGAGCGGATCGGAATCTTGCTTGTTCATGGATTCACGGGTTCGCCATCGTCAATGCGACCTTGGGCGGAATTTTTTGCCGCGCGTGGATATTCCGTACGCGTCCCTCGACTACCAGGTCACGGAACCGTCTGGCCTGATCTCAACAAAGTGCAATGGCAAGAATGGCCAGCGCGAGTTGAAGAAGAGTTAGACGAATTACTGAAATCGTGTGATCACGTATTCATCTTTGGGTTATCAATGGGCGGTGGCACGACACTTTATGTTGCCGCTCGTCACAGTGATCACGTATCAGGAATTGTTCTGGTGAATCCCATGATTCATATGCCAGGAGGACAGCCGAAGCTGCTCCCGTTGATTGCAAAGTTTCGATCACATTTGCCATCAGTAGGAAATGATATTAAGCGCCCAAATATTTCAGAGTATGGCTATGACGCGCTGCCTCTTAAGGGCCTCGTACAGTTGGCGAAGATGCTAAAGATCACTCGCTCAACTCTTGGATTAGTGAAGACACCGATGATGCTATTTCACAGCACCGAAGATCATGTACTCCCGGTATCCAATACTGAAATCATCATGGCCGAAACAGGATCAGAGAATAAGCAACGTATCGAGTTAGTAAATAGTTATCACGTTGCAACATTGGATTATGACTCCGATGTGATTTTTGAAAACTCGCTTATTTTTGTTCAGGAGCTTTCTAAAACTCTTTGACGTGTAGAGAGCGCCCAAAGGACCGAGGCAACAACGCCAAGTGCTATGAGCACCATGAGTGGAGTGACTTTCTCATGCAGAAGTAGCGCTGCCCACCCCAACGTCATGATTGCTTGCAATTGTTGCACCTGAGAACCATGTGTTGTTCCCGCGTCACGAAGTCCCCTAAACCATGCAAAGAAACCGATGTACATAGAGAACACGCCAATCATGAACATCCCTGCAAGCCCATGAAAGGTAAGTGAGTGATGATTGTGTGTTCCCACCCAAATGATTACAGAGGCAGGAGCGCATACGGGAAGAGAGAAAATGACAACCCATGAGATCACTTGCCAACCCGGCATCGCCTTGGAAAGTTCAGCACCTTCTACGTAACAAAAAGCCGAGGCGATAACGGCAATGACTGTGAAAATGTCAGCGAGTACATCCCTGCCAGATCCTCCACCGCGAGAGATTGCAAAAAAGATAAGCAACAAGGTGCCACACGAAGAGGCTAGCCAGAACTGTGCCGAAACATGATTTCGATTCTTAAGCACAGAGAAGATGGCCGTGACCAATGGCATGATTGCCGCGATAACTGCAACATGCGCAGAAGTTGTTCTTTGGAGCGCAAGGGCAATAAATACCGGCCAAATGATGGCGGTGCCTGCAGTGATGTAAAGGATCGACTTCAAATACTGGGCGGGTATGCGAGGTACTCGCAAAATCCAGAGAAACGGAATTGCTATGGCACTGGCGATGACGGGACGAAACGCTGCAGTGAAGAACGGACTAAAACTTTCGAGCGCCCATTTCGTCATTGGTAGAGAAAGCGAAAAGAAGAAAACGCCTAGAAAGGCGAAGGCCAGACCAGATGATTCCAATTTGGAAAGGCGCATGTCGAAAGAGTGCCACAACTTCTCATGTCTTGTCTGTCTTAGGACCGATTTGTGAGAGTAAAGCGCCTAATATTTCGGATATGAATGCCAAATTGACAAGTAAAGAGAAACTTTCAGTGTGGGCCGTTTTTGTGGGAATTATCCTGGCCTTCATAACTTATGAGTTATTCAATAAAGCGCATTACTCCTATCAACCGCTCATAATGCGTGGTTGGTTAGATGCGAAAATCCCTATTGTTTCGATATTTGTTGTGCCCTATTTAAGTTTTCACCTGCTTGCTGCTTTTGTAGTTCCATTCCTTTCTCTGAAGTTCGGGAATTTCAAAGCATTTCTTGTAAACGGTCTAGCCATCATTGCTGGACAACTTTGTCTAGATGTTGCATACGCCTTTTTCCAAACTGAAGTTCCTCGGACGCCCGTAACTGGAAATTCGCCTTTTGACTGGGTACTGACCAATGTCGTTTACGGAAATGACCAACCTTTAAATGGTTTCCCTTCAAACCACGTGACATGGTCGGTGGTTTCGATCATCGCGCTCTGGAGATTACGTCACCGACTTCCACGAACGGCTTGGATATTGATGATCTGGTTTGCCACGATTCTTCCCGCAACG
>CAIYRR010000076.1 GCA_903928745.1 uncultured Actinomycetes bacterium
AGGCGGTTGGGGTGGATGTTCTTAGACTCATCCGCACAAGATTTGGTCCCATTTTATTGGGGGATGTACTTGAAGGTCGTTGGCGCGACCTCAACGAGGTCGAGTTAATAAACCTCCGAAAGGCTTTAGATCTTTAACGATAAATAGATATTTGCGGCAACTCTGAGAAGTATATTTAACGTTTTATCGATATTAAGAACCTAAGTGATTATCCATATATCGACAATAAGGCGGCCCAATCACGCTTATAATTGAAAGATAATAACGATATATCGATAAAATCCACCCTCGGTCTTCGGTTCTCGTGTTCATGGGCTAGTAATATAAGTGTTTACCTTTATCTAGTTATAAGTACTTATATATTTATCGATTAAATCTCTTTTACTTCGCGTGAGATTGGGCATCGGGGGAGTATCCTTTTTCCATGTCAACACGTGCAATCAGGGGTGCCATCCAAATTGATGAGGACTCGAAAACTGCCATCAGATCTGGAGTAGTCGAGTTGTTGCAGGAAGTCATGAGAGCCAATTCCCTCTTAACGAGTGATGTGATCTCAGTGATTCTTACAGCGACCCCTGATTTGAAATCCGATTTTCCGGCTGCAGCTGCCCGTGAGATTGGCTTTGGATCAGTTCCCTTGTTATGTGCTGCCGAAATTGATGTTGCCGGTGCCCTCCCGCGTGTAATTCGAGTAATGCTCCACTGTGAAACTCAGAAAACCGCAGACCAAATCAGTCATATCTACCTAAAAGGGGCCCAGGCGCTACGTAGGGATCTGGCTCAGTAGTGCGCATCAGACGAGTTCGCATCATTGGTGCCGGTTTATTGGGTACTTCACTGGGCTTGGCCTTGAAGCCACACGACGTTGAGGTGGAATTTGTCGATACAAATGCCTCCCATATGGTCTTAGCTCAAGATCTGGTGGGGACCATTTCATCCCAGGGTTCTCCGGACCTCATTGTTCTAGCCATTCCGGCATCTGGCTTCTCTGAGGTCATTCAGGCCGAGTTTGCACTAAGTCCAAAGGCTATGTTTATAGATATAGCAAGCACGAAGAATGAATCTTTAGCTGAGATTGAGAAATTTCCTGCTATTGCGCTCCGGTTTTGTGGGACCCATCCCATGGCCGGCAGGGAGATGGGTGGTCCACATGGAGCCCGGGCCGATCTCTTCATGGGACGCCCGTGGATTCTCTGCCCCACTTCAATCACTGAGCAAGAAGTTCAAAGTGCAGTGGAAGAGCTCGTCCGAAGAGTTGGGTCAATTCCGGTGCAGATGAGTGCAAGTGAGCATGACCGGGCAGTTGCTCTGATTTCTCATCTTCCTCAAGTCATCTCCTCCCTTTTGGCCAAACAACTGGTGGAGGGGTCGCAAGAGTGGCTTGCTCTATCTGGCCAAGGGCTTCGCGATACAACGCGTATAGCTGGTTCGGATCCAGAGCTCTGGAAGGGGATCATCACCGATAACAAGGAGCAAATTAAGCCCCTCCTTCAATCTTTCAGGAGCGATCTCGATCGGGTTATTGCCGGGCTAGATGACCCGCAAGTTACGAGCAAACTGATTGCTGAAGGCGGAGTGGGTCGTTCCAGGATTCCTGGAAAACACGGAGGCAAGTCACGCGAGTACACATATTTGCCGATCGTCATTGAAGATGAGGCTGGGCAATTGGCGGCGCTGTTCAATGAGTGTGCGCGTGCCAAAGTAAACGTTGAAGATTTAACAATCGAACATTCACCTGGGCAATTCACCGGCTTGATCACGCTTGCTTTATCAGAGAATGATGCTGAATCCCTGTCGAAGCATCTTCTCGAATCTGGTTGGAATGTTCACGCCTCGCGCAAAGGGCAGTAATTTGTTCGCGCACTTAGGCGACTAGACTAAGCAACATGGGCATCGTTGTAGCAATTGATGGCCCGAGCGGTGCAGGCAAGTCGAGCACATCAAAAGTTATTGCGCGTAGAGCCGGTTGGAATTATTTAGACACCGGCGCTTTGTACAGAGGCTTGGCGTGGCTAGCCATACGCGATCAATTATCCGATCCCGCAGATATCGTTGCAGCACTTAAGAAATCACCATTGCGTTTCAATAGCGATCCCAGCGATCCCAAACTCTTTGCAGGAGATCGCGAAATTACTGATGAGATCCGTTCTGAAGCAGTAACTGCTCGCGTCAGTGAAGTAAGTGCGTTCCCACAAGTCCGATCAGCGCTTTTGACGTTGCAACATAAGATCATCGCTGGAGCTATGCGCGGCATTGTTGTCGAAGGTCGAGACATAGGGACCGTGGTTGTACCTGATGCAGCACTTAAGGTTTATCTCACGGCAAATATCGCAGAGCGCGCCCAACGCAGAGATCGTGAAATCGTGGAGGCGACAAAGCAATCCCACGTTGCTCAAGTAGAGGACTCGTTGGCCCAACGTGACCACGTGGATTCAACTCGAAAAGTTTCGCCACTGGCAATGGCTAGTGATGCAATTGAAATTGATTCGACTGAATTGAATCTTGAAGAAACAGTTGATCGAGTCTGGGAGATCCTCAAGCAGAGACGTCTACTGGGTATGCCAATAGTTGCGATCCTGGGTAGGCCAAATGTCGGAAAATCAACGCTTATCAATCGATTCATTGGCAGGCGAGAAGCGATCGTCGAGGACACTCCAGGGGTAACACGTGATCGAGTTACCTATGAATGTCAATGGAATGGCCGAGATTTCATGGTCATGGATACAGGCGGATGGGAATCGAAACCTGATGGAATTTCCGTCGGCGTAAGTGCAAGTGCTGAATTAGCAATGCAAGAAGCTGACGTATTGCTCTTTGTTGTGGACGCTCAAGTGGGAGCGCTGGACGAGGATGATGTTCTTGTTCAAGAGTTACGCAAGATGAAGAAACATATTATTTTAGTTGCGAATAAAGTAGATGGTGATCGGGAAGAAGCCCTTGCGCATACTCTCTGGAACCTTGGATTAGGGGAGCCGAATTTCGTTTCAGCTCTGCATGGACGAGGCAGTGGCGACCTTCTTGATCGCATCACAAAAGTTCTGCCAGAAGTTGGTGGAGCGCAGATTCATGATGGTTACCGTCGTGTGGCGCTCATCGGTCGACCAAATGTGGGCAAATCTAGTTTGCTCAACATATTGGCCGGGCAGAATCGTTCTCTTGTTGATGATGTTCCAGGTACGACGAGAGATCCAGTGGATGAGCTCATCGAACTCGGTGGGTCGATCTGGAGATTTATCGACACCGCTGGTATTCGCAAACGCGCCAACCAAGCAAGTGGAACCGATTACTACGCGACACTTCGAACTCAGATGGCGTTAGAGCGTGCGGAAGTTGCGGTGGTTGTACTTGATGCATCTTTGCCAATTTCCGAACAAGATCTTCGGATCATCACGATGGCAGAAGAGGCAGGCAAGGCGCTAATTATTGTCATGAACAAATGGGATCTCGTTGATGAAGATCGCCAGATCACTCTCGATCGTGAAATTGATCGTCATCTCGATCAAGTGGAATGGGCACAGCGTGTAAACCTTGCCGCTAAGACTGGATGGCATAGAGATCGTTTAGCTCCTGCGCTTCGAACCGCATTGAGCAGTTGGGAGCGACGTGTACCAACAAGCCGCCTCAACTCATTCTTAGGAACAATGATCGCAGCGACACCGCCACCGGTTCGCGGAGGAAAGCAGCCAAAGATTTTGTACGCAACCCAGGCGGGAATTTCACCACCTAGGTTTGTTATTTTCACGACCGGTTTTCTGGAGGCTTCTTACAGGCGCTTTATCGAACGCCGCCTACGTGAAGAGTTTGGATTCCCTGGAACCCCAGTTCAAGTTGCAGTTCGAGTCCGCGAGAGTGACTAAAGGCTAGAAGAATGGCCGCACGAATCCTCACCGTACCCAATGGTCTGACAGTTTTACGCGGGCTCGGTATCCCTATCTTTATCTACTTAGCTTTGTTTCCTCATGCAGATTTTGCCGCCGTCGGTGTTTTGGCAATTGGGGGAGCGACAGATTATTTCGATGGGAAATTGGCCAGAGCGTGGAATCAAGAATCTCGATTGGGCGAACTCCTTGACCCAGCAATAGACCGTTTATATATCGCTGCGACTTTAATTGTCTTGCTGGTGCGAGATGTGATTCCGCTATGGATGGTTCTGATTCTTTTTTGCCGAGACATCGTTCTCGGAATCATGACAATCTTCATGGGACGCGCGGGATTCCCACCTTTCAAAGTGACCTATATGGGCAAGGCTGCGACCTTTAATCTTCTTTACGCTTTTCCATTCTTATTGTTAGCGCTTTCACATTCATGGCTCGGAAATATCTCATTTGTCGTGGGTTGGAGTTTTGCTTTGTGGGGTGTGGCACTTTATGTTGCTACGGGAGTGGATTATTTCCGAACGGGATGGCGTAATTTGCGCATTGCGAAGTAGTATTTCAACTATCGAAACTTCGCTCAGATTCTTGGGCTCTCTAAGCTGGAGGACGCATGTCACTGACACCGGACAATTTGCAATACACAAAAGAGCACGAATGGGTTGGCTCGACTGCGAATCCATTGATCTTGCGCATGGGAATAACTGATTTTGCACAAAGCGCCCTTGGCGACATCGTTTATGTACAGTTGCCAGAAGTGGGCGATGTGGTTACCTCCGGAAAAGTATGCGGTGAAGTTGAATCAACAAAGAGCGTTTCGGAAATTTTCGCTCCGATAACAGGGACCGTTGTTGCTGTCAATACCGCATTGACCTCTGCACCAGAAGTTTTGAATTCTGATCCGTACAACGAAGGATGGATCGCAGAGATAGAAGTATCACAAGCGCCGACGGATCTCCTTTCAGCGGCCGCATATATCGAATTGACGGCTTGACCTTCGAAGCGTGAAACTCTAGGGTCAGCCTCAAGTAGATAGTCAGGATGGGGGGCGATGTGGAGCACGCACATGAGAACCTCGACCTCACCTCAACCTTGCACTTGGGAGTACGAGGAATCGTTTCAAAGGTTTCTCCCGAGAAAGTCGATCAACTTCTCTCAATTCTGAGCGATGAGGATCGCGGAATTCTGTCGGGGTTGAATCCGCAAGATGCAATGCTCATAGTTCATAGAGGACCAAGCAAAGGAGCCAGATTTCTTTTGAGCGGTGCGGATGCATCCATTGGTCGAGCTTCTGAATCAGACATTTTTCTTGATGATGTAACAGTTTCGCGACATCACGCTCGGATTATTTCCCAAGGAGAAGGCAAGTATTCAGTTGAAGATTTAGGAAGTTTAAATGGAACGTATGTGAATAGTTCTTCGGTAACACTGTCGAGTTTGCAAGGTGCAGATGAGATTCAAATCGGTAAATTTCATATGGTTTTCTTTGGAGGAAATAAATGAGCGTTCCAGCCCGCGCCTATTTGAGCATTGGTGAAGTTCTGAGCAAATTGCGAGGCGATTTCTCAGATATCACCATTTCCAAGATCCGTTTCTTGGAGTCAGAGGGTTTAATCGAGCCGCAACGCACTCCATCGGGTTATCGTAAATTCACAAATACCGACTTGGAACGTCTTCGGTATGTACTACTGGCACAGCGTGATCACTATTTGCCGTTGCGTGTCATCAAGGAAAATCTGGATGCACTGGATCGTGGATTGCAACCTGCGCAAGTTGCTGGGGGAGCACCTACTCCAAGATTGGCAACTATCGATGGCGAATTGGCTCCTGCAAGTTTCGCCGAGCAGAGTGATCTGAGACTTTCTAGAGAAGAGTTATTGAAATCCGGCCAAATATCCGACGAACAACTTGTTGAACTTGAGTCATACGGTTTGATCGCTCCTAGGGGACGCCACTATGACGCGGATGCTCTTGCAGTTGCGCGAGCAGTATCCGAACTAGCAAGTTTTGGTATTGAACCTCGCCATCTGCGTTCCTTTAAGTCCGCGGCCGATCGCGAAATTGGTTTGATTGAGCAAGTGATTACTCCGTTGGTTCGCCAGAAAAGCCCAGAAGCAAAAGCCAGGGCTGAAGAGGTTCAACGAGAGATTGCTTCCTTATCAGTGCGTTTGCACGCATCCCTCGTACGCGGTGGTTTGCACCGGCTTCGTTGAGATGAAAATGTTGATGGAAGTGGTTGGCGTTCGCATTGAAATGCCTTCTAATCAACCAATCGTTTTACTCAAAGAGACATCAGGGTTGCGCTTCCTTCCCATTTGGGTGGGAGCTGTCGAAGCCACTGCCATTGCCTTTGCTCAACAGGGAGTTGAACCACCAAGACCCCTTACGCATGATCTAGTGAAAGTGATTATCGATGCCCTGGGTACATCACTGGAGGAAGTTTTAATTTCGAAGGTCGAAGATGGAATCTTCTTTGCTGAATTGCTCTTGAAAAGCGCCGAGGGTGTTGAATCGAGAATATCTGCCAGACCCTCTGATGCGATCGCGATTGCGCTCCGTACCCAATCACCGATTTATGCAACGGTCTCGATTCTTGATGAGGCGGGAATAGAGATTCCGGCAAATGAAGGGGCTTCGCAGGGGAGTGATTCCAACGAAGAAGTCGAGCGATTTCGGGAGTTTCTCGATCAGATCAACCCCGAGGATTTTGTTAGTTAGTTAAGTTAGACAAGAGAGAACTAAGAGAAAGCGCGGTTGGAAATGATGATTCAAGTGCAATCGTGTTGAGCACTCGAGCAGCCTTCGTTCTGCGTGTTCATGCCTGCCTCTTATTTTTTGTCTCCGTGGCCTTTATTCTCCAACCGCTCAAGATGGTTCATACCTTGGGCTTTCCAAGTGCATCCCTCTCGGATGAGTTGAGTTGGACGCTTCGAGGCCTTGGCATCCTTCTCTTGGCTCCCGCTTTGCTGGCACCTCTCGTTGCTGCCTTTGCAGGAGAGAGGGGGTTGCGCCAGGCTTGCGCAGGAATGGGCTTTATCACGGCGCTCCTGTCTGGATGGTTGCTTCTCTCGCCCGGAAGTTGGAGTTCAGCGAAGGTGATTACAGTGGCGCTCACAGTGATTATCACCGGCGGATACTTCTTCGCCCTGAAAGGGCGCAGGCGCAACCGTTAACCTCTACTTGAGGTTTTGACCGTGTCGGTCATTGAATCTAGATCGGAAGGCTCGTAGCCTTCACGTACTTCCCCAGCAGAATCGAGCGACCCCTAATGGACCAAGAGTTAACTGGCCAAGAGCAGAACGAGATCGGTTATCGTGGCGCGACTGCATGCGCTGCTGCAGGAATCACTTACCGCCAACTCGATTATTGGGCGCGTACAGGTTTAGTTGAGCCGAGTGTTCGAAATGCCATGGGATCGGGAAGTCAGAGACTCTATGGCTTCCGCGACATCTTGGTTTTGAAGATCGTAAAGAGATTGTTAGATGCTGGAGTTTCTTTGCAAAATATTCGCACCGCCGTCAATCACCTGCGCGATAGGGGAGTGATGGATCTAGAGCGCATCACTTTAATGAGCGATGGCGCTTCAATCTATGAGTGTGCCAGCCCCGATGAGATCATCGATCTTCTCCAAGGCGGGCAGGGCGTATTTGGTATTGCTGTAGGAAAAGTCTGGAGTGAAGTTGAAGGTTCTCTCGCGCTGCTTCAAGGCGAATTTAATGGGGAGATAGTGAGTGGGGAAAGTAACGACGAGCTCTCGCAGAGACGCAAACTTAAAGGCGCATAAATCCAGCATAATCTCCTTATGACTTTTGATGCCTTTGAACGCCGCCATATCGGACCATCCCACGAACAAGAAAACCTTATGCTGCAAG
Source organism: uncultured Actinomycetes bacterium (assembly GCA_903928745.1). GTDB lineage: Bacteria > Actinomycetota > Actinomycetes > Nanopelagicales > Nanopelagicaceae > QYPT01. Next base: position 7,745 of record CAIYRR010000076.1, read on the forward strand.
AGCTGGGTTTTCACTCCCTAGAAGATTTCATCTCAAAGGTTCGACCATCAAGTATCGCTATGACAAAGCAACTGGCAGATTTACTTCCACCAGCCAAGACTGAGGTAGAAGTCATCGCCGAGCTTCGAGAGCTGGCTGATCGAAATTTGGCTTTCACATCTTTAATCGGTGCGGGTTATTACGGCACCCATACACCTGCAGTTATTTTGCGCAACGTTTTAGAAAATCCGGCTTGGTACACGGCTTACACACCGTATCAACCTGAGATTTCGCAAGGACGATTGGAAGCTCTCTTTGCATTTCAAACGATGATTTGTGAAATGACTGGATTAAATATTGCGAATGCTTCAATGTTGGATGAAGGCACAGCAGCAGCAGAGGCCATGACTCTTGCTCATCGTGCATACAAAGGTTCTGACGATGCGGTATTTCTTGTAGATGAGAATGTTCATCCGCAAACACTCGCTGTAGTCATCACACGCGCCAAGCCGCTAAAGATCAATGTTGTTGTAATCGATGCCAATCAAGAATTGCCGAGCGAAGATTTCTTTGGATTATTAGTTCAGTATCCAAATACTCGTGGAGAAATTTTTGATTACAGTAAATTGGCTGAAGCGGTACATCTGCGAAAAGGCTTGCTGATTGCAGCTACTGATCTATTAGCTCTTACGCTAATCACGCCGCCAGGGGAGTGGGGTGCGGATGTTGTTGTTGGTTCCGCGCAACGTTTCGGAGTGCCTATGGGTTTTGGCGGGCCACATGCGGGATTCATGTCTGTACGTACTGGATTAGAACGTGGCATGCCAGGACGTTTGATAGGTCAAAGTGTTGATCCAGATGGTAATCCTGGTTTCCGTTTAGCACTTCAAACTCGTGAGCAACATATTCGCAGAGATAAAGCGACAAGCAATATTTGCACCGCGCAGGTGCTCCTTGCAGTGATGAGCGCGTTCTATGCGATGTACCACGGACCAAAGGGTCTGACACATATTGCGCAACGCATTCATGGACAGAGCGTTCGTCTTTCTCAATCGCTCTCCAACGGCGGAGTGAAAGTCCTCACTGAAAACTTCTTCGACACTCTCGTGATTTCAGTAAGTGATTCCGAAGCCGTGGCAGCAAAAGCGCGTGGTGTAGGAATAAACCTTCGTGTTATTGATGCCACGAGCGTAGGTGTTTCCCTTGATGAAACTGTAACCGAGCCTTTACTCCTAGCTCTGTGCAAAGTCTTTGGCGTTGCCTTAGTTGGCGAGTCGATTCAGCAAAGTAATTTTCAGCCACATTTGAAGCGTAAGAGCCCTTTCCTTTCGCATCCAATCTTTAATACAAACCATTCAGAGACAGCGATGATGCGATATTTACGTTCTCTTTCCGATAAAGATCTCGCTTTGGATCGAACGATGATCCCACTTGGTTCATGCACAATGAAACTCAACGCAGTTACAGAAATGCAAGCAGTAACGTGGCCTGAGTTCTCCTCATTGCATCCATTTGCACCTGCTGACCAAAGTGTTGGCTCGCGCGAGTTAATCAAACAGCTTTCGGATCTTCTAGTCACGATCACGGGTTATGACGCAGTTTCCTTGCAACCTAATGCCGGAAGCCAAGGTGAGTTTGCAGGTTTGCTCGCTATCCGCAATTATCACGATTCTCGTGGAGATTCACATAGAAACATTTGCCTTATTCCTTCCAGTGCTCACGGAACAAACGCAGCGAGTGCTGTCATGGCAGGCATGAAAGTGATTGTTGTTGAATGCGATGATTTGGGAAATGTCAGTGTCACGGATCTAGCGAGTAAAATTGAGCAAAATATAGATGCACTTGCCGCACTTATGGTTACTTACCCATCCACGCATGGTGTATTTGAAACTGCCATCACACAGATTTGTGGAATGGTGCATGATGCCGGTGGTCAAGTTTATGTTGACGGTGCAAACCTCAATGCGCTTGTTGGTTTGGCACAGCCTGGAAAATTCGGTGCTGATGTTTCACATTTGAATCTACATAAAACATTTTGCATTCCTCATGGCGGGGGAGGACCTGGTGTTGGTCCTGTAATCGCACGAGCACATCTTGCGCCGTTTCTTCCTAATCACCCAATGGATGAAAGCGCTGGGCCAGCAACCGGTCCTGGGCCAGTGAGCGCCGCACCATTTGGGTCAGCAAGTATCTTGCCGATTTCGTGGGCATATATTCGCCTCATGGGCGGAGCAGGTCTCACTCATGCAACAGAGGTTGCAATTTTGTCCGCAAATTACATTGCAAAGAAACTCAATCCTTTCTATCCCGTTTTATACACGGGGGAGAACGGCTTAGTAGCTCACGAGTGCATCTTGGATGTTCGCCAAATTACTAAAGACTCTGGCGTCACCGTGGACGACATCGCCAAACGTTTGATGGATTTTGGATTCCATGCACCAACAATGAGTTTCCCGGTTCCTGGAACGCTCATGATTGAGCCAACCGAGAGTGAAGATATCGTCGAGTTGGATCGATTTATCAACGCCATGATCGCCATTTTTGCCGAAATCGAGGACGTTCGCACTGGGGTTCGAACCCATGAGGATTCGCCTTTGCATAATGCGCCTCACACAGCAGAGAAGATTTCCTCCGATTCATGGCCATTTGGTTACGGTAGGCAGTTGGCAGCATTCCCATCAGGATTTAATTCCGGTGAAGTAATGGGGCGTAGAGGCAAGTATTGGCCGACTGTGGGACGTATTGATGGCGCGTTCGGGGATAGGAACCTCATCTGCTCCTGTGCGCCTGTCAGTGACTACGCTTGAACCTACTTAACATAATGTAACTTATCGGCGTTAGGTCTGAGCCTAGATTCAATCGCCCAGCCAGTTACTTTGATGAGTGCTTCTATGACGATGGATCGACTCATCTTCGATACGCCATTTATTCTCTCTACAAAAGTTATCGGAATCTCGAGGATACGTGCTTGTGCGGTGATAGCTGCTCGTACCATTTCAATTTGAAAACAATAACCTTCCGATGTCACGGAATTAAGACGAATTCGTTCAAGTAATGGCCTCGAATAGATTCGGAAACCACCTGTGAGGTCACGCAAAGGCGATTTCAAGGCCCAACGGGCGTACGAGGTTCCCATCTTGGATAAACGTTGTCGAGACTTAGGCCAATTAACGATGGAGCCACCTGGCATCCAGCGCACCCCCATAATCAAATCTGCTGTTGGAGTGATCGCGGAAATCATCGCTGAAAGATCTATAGGTCGGTGGGAGAGATCGGCATCCATTGTGACGGCGTGCGTGTACTGAGTTTGTGTCAGAAACCAACCTAATCCGGTTCTGTAAGCACCGCCTAGCCCAGTTTTCTTTCGCCGCTCTATAAGGCGAACACGCTCTGGCCAGGCGCGTGCAATCTCTTTTACAAGACGTGCTGTTCCATCAGGAGAGTCATCGTCCACGATCAAGATATCGACATTTTCAGGTAAGGAAAGAATCTGACTTGTCAGGGAAGTTACTGACTCTGCTTCGTTATATGTTGGAATGACCACCAAGATTTTCACTCAAATCCCCCATTCCGGGTGCTGCGTCATTCTCCTGTTGCGTAATTTGAGTAATGGTAGGAGGAGATAAGCCAAGATCATGAACAAAATCATGAGAATTTCCGCAGAATTTCCCAGCTTATCTGCAATCGAATGGGAGTTAATGAGAGTGATTTCTTGTTGCATAACTTCTGCACGATTGATCTCTGTCTTTTGAGCAATCTTCCCATTGGAGTCGATGATGGCACTCACGCCCACTGTGGAGATGCTTATGGCGTTTCTTTGATGTTCAACTGCGCGAATTCGCACCATAGCCAACTCTTGCTCACTTTGCGCCGAGAGTCCAAATGTCGCGCTATTTGTTTGCACGAGTAAGAGATTGCCTTTCATGGCAATACTCCTAATGAGCTGGTCATCGACTAAATCAAAACAAATTATCGGAGAAGCTTTTCCCGGGCCAACGTGATGAATGGTTTGAACATTTCCAGGAATAAAGTCGACAACGTCGCTCGCATACGGCGAAAAAAACTCCGCGATGGAACGAAGCGGCATGTATTCTCCAAAGGGTGTCAAATGATTCTTTATATACATGCTTGACGAGCCACTTGTTGGAAGCCAGAGTATTGATGCATTACGTGGACCTTTGTCTCCTTGTAGAACTGCTCCAATGACTATTGGCACTTGAATATCATCGACAAGTTTCTGAAGTGATTGCTTTACATAAGAGTTTGCAAAAGGATCAACGTCGACGCTGTTTTCGGGCCATACAACGAGATCTACTTGTTTCTTTGATGATTCGAAATAGCGCCTCGTCAAAGTCAAGTGATTATTGAATACCGCCGTAGCTCGAGAGTTGAAATCTAAACCTAGTTGCGGCACTCCCCCCTGAATCGCAACAACCGAGATACTCCCCGAGCCTTGGATGGTTGGAATAAATGCAATGAGTACTAAGCAAGTGCTTGCGGTAACTATCGCTCCCGTACCAAAAAATTTCTCATGCGAGAAAAGAAAGAACAAGCAAACTGCAAGAAGTAGAACAAAGAAGGAAAGAGCCGAAACGCCGCCGAGGCTCGCAAGACGAACATACGGGGCATCTGCTTGGGAGAATCCAACCCTCCCCCAACCAAATCCACCGAAAGGAAAACGATTTCGCAAAATCTCATCTACCAACCACACTGCAGGCAGGAGAAGTACTTGCTTTGCTTGATTCAAAGATAAAAACGCAATCGGTGTCAAAAGAGCGACTTCTCCGAAAACGAGAATAATCCAAGGAGTAGATCCGACGTAAGTGCTTGTCCAATGCAATAGTGGAGCAAAGAAAGCAATTCCGAAAGCCGAAACAAGGAGCAATCTCACACGAAATGGTTTTCGATAGAGAACTTTCATCAGAAGAAATAGTGAGATCGGTGCCATCCACCACAAAGACCAAGGTGCAAAAGATGTAGACAGGAGGAATCCTGCTAGCAGAGAAACAATTACTGCCATTCCAGAGCTGCTATCAATCGATCAACACTTGCTCCTAACGCATATTTTTCTTTGAGTTCTTGTAGCACTTTCATGTTCTTGGGCTTTCTAGGAATATCTAGCGACACCTGTGGAAGTGAAATATCCAGTGCGCATTGAACCAATGTTGGAGCGATCGCTAAATAATCAAGACCCGCTAGAACCTTCTTTGTTAGCGCCGGTGACAGGCGAGGATCATTGGCATGCGCAGCCGCAATAACTTCTGGAACGTTTGCAAAAGCATTCGCTATCTGCGCCGCACCTTTTTCGCCAATGCCTCGCACACCGGGTAATCCATCGGAGGGGTCACCACGGAACATTGCGAAAAGTCCGTAACGCTCACCCGGAATCAAATACTTATCAGCAATCCATTTATGATTGACCAAATCATGTTGCGAGAGTCCCTTCGCAAGATATACAACCCTCACATCTCTTTCGTCATCTACGAGTTGGAAAAGATCCCTATCCCCTGTAACAATTCTGACAGGTCCTTTCTCTTGCACAGCGAATGAAGCCATAACATCATCAGCTTCGAAATCATCGA
>CAIYRR010000077.1 GCA_903928745.1 uncultured Actinomycetes bacterium
GATTTATCGCGTAGCTGAAAACTTCGGTGGTGTATCTGTATTCGCCGGTGTTGGTGAGCGTACTCGTGAAGGTAACGACCTCTTCTTGGAAATGACCGAGACCGGCGTTATCAATAAGACTGCTTTAGTGTTCGGCCAAATGGACGAACCACCTGGAACGCGTCTTCGCGTTGCGCTTTCAGCTCTCACAATGGCTGAGTACTTCCGCGATGTACAAAAGCAGGATGTGTTGCTCTTCATCGACAACATCTTCCGCTTTACACAAGCAGGTTCTGAAGTATCAACTCTTCTTGGACGTATGCCATCTGCTGTTGGATACCAGCCAACACTTGCCGACGAGATGGGTCAATTGCAGGAGCGCATTACTTCAACTCGTGGTCACTCGATCACATCGATGCAGGCTATTTATGTTCCTGCCGATGACATCACCGACCCTGCTCCACACACAACTTTCGCCCACCTTGATGCAACAACAGTTCTATCGCGTCCGATTTCAGAGCTTGGTATCTACCCAGCTGTGGATCCACTCGATTCAACTTCTCGCATCTTGGATCCTCGCTACATCGGCGAGCACCACTTCCGTGTTGCTAACCGCATCAAGCAGATTCTTCAGCGCTACAAGGACTTGCAAGACATCATCGCAATTCTTGGTATCGATGAACTCTCTGAAGAGGATCGCATTCTTGTTGGACGCGCTCGTCGTATCCAGCGCTTCTTGTCACAGAACACATTCGTTGCGAAGGTCTTTACTGGTCTCGACGGATCCTTCGTGCCGCTAGTTGACACAATCGCAGCTTTCGAAGCGCTTGCCGATGGTAAGTACGACCATGTTCCAGAACAAGCATTCTTCATGTGCGGTGGCCTCGATGATGTCGAGCGTCGCGCAGCTGAATTGGCTAAGGGTTAAGAAGGCCAAGCAATGTCATTAAACGTCGAACTAGTATCGCCAGTGCAGCGGGTATGGTCCGGGCAAGCACAGATGGTTTCTGCCCGTACCGTCGAAGGTGACTTGGGAATCCTCCCAGGTCACGCACCGCTCTTTGGCGTTCTAGTTGACGGCAAGGTCACCATCAAAACAGATAGCGGCGAAGTCGCTGAATTTAATGTTGAAGGTGGTTTTCTTTCGGTCTCTAATAACCGAGTTTCAATCCTGACTGAGAGCGTTAAGTAGCCTCTTTAGTTTGGGTCAGCCCCGAATATTGTGTTCGGTTTCAATAATGCGCACAGTCTTGGATTTTCCGCGCATCACGATTGAATGACTTATCGCCCCGTGTGGAGTTAAACGAATTCCACGTAGCAACTCTCCGTCGGTGATTCCGGTTGCCGAAAGAAATACATCATCAGAATTAACCAAGTCTCTGGTGGAAAGTATCCGCGATAAATCATGTCCCGCTGCAATGGCTCCATCGCGTTCGGCATCATCTTTTGGATGAAGTTGTCCTTGAATAATTCCACCCAAACAAGTCATTGCTGCTGCAGTGATTACGCCCTCTGGCGTTCCACCGATTCCCATAAGAAGATCGACACCCGTGCCAGGTCGCGCAGCATCAATAGCAGCAGCAACATCTCCATCTTGAATCAAACGAATACGTGCCCCTGCTTCGCGTAATTCTTTAAGCAACTGAGTATGGCGTGGTCGATTGAGTACAACGACAGTCACATCGCTGACGGAAATCTTCTTAGCTTTGGCAACGCGGCGAACATTTTCGGCCGCGGGTGCGGAAATATCTATTACATCGGCCGCTTCATATCCGGTGACAATCTTGTTCATGTAGAAAACTGCTGAAGGGTCATACATAGTGCCTCGGGGGGAGAGTGCAATAACGCTTATTGCGCCATTCATTCCGTTCGCCGTGAGGGATGTTCCATCGATAGGGTCGACGGCTACGTCACAGCGTGGACCCATACCATTTCCTACATTTTCGCCATTGTGAAGCATGGGTGCGTTATCTTTTTCGCCTTCACCAATAACAACAATTCCATCCATATCAACGGTATTAATCATGCCCCGCATAGCTTCTACCGCAGCGTGATCGGCTAGATCTTTATCTCCACGTCCCACCCATGCAGAACCTGCATATGCGGCGGTTTCAGTAACACGGACAAGTTCAAGTGCAAGGTTGCGATCTGGCTGTGGCATTATTCGGAAGCCTCTCTTGTTACATCTGCGCCGAGTGCTTGTAGTTGTTCTGCAAAATTTGGATACCCGCGATCGATATGGAATGCATCCTCTACCAAAGTAGTTCCTTCACTCACGAGGCCAGCAAGAACTAATCCTGCTCCGGCGCGAATATCGGTTGCTGCCACCGGTGCACCAGAGAGTTGAGGGATCCCGCGGATAGAGGCATGGTGTCCATCAACGTTTATTTGCGCTCCCAGGCGCACTAATTCGTTGACGAACATGAAGCGCCCTTCAAAAACATTTTCCGTAACAATCGCGTTGCCCTCAGCAATTGCATTAAGCGAAATAACCATAGGCTGCAAGTCGGTAGGAAATCCAGGATAGGGGAGCGTTGAAACATCAATAGATTGTGGACGCCCATCCATCCGAACTCGAATGCCATCCTCAATCGATGTAATGATCGCACCTGCAGAGGCCAATTTTTCCAGTGGTAATTCAAGATCTTGAGGTCGTGCTCCATGGATGGTGATGTCACCTGATGTCATCGCCGCAGCAAAGGCCCATGTTCCGGTCACAATTCGGTCTGCAATTGTTGTGTGATCTGTTGGGTGCAAAACATCAACGCCATGAATTGTTAACGTCGGAGTTCCAAGTCCTTCGATCTTCGCGCCCATGCTAATTAAGAATTCACCGAGATCCACAAGATCTGGTTCGCGCGCGGCGTTATCAATTGTTGTTCTCCCCTTAGCCAGAACCGCTGCGGTCAAAATATTTTCAGTGGCACCAACACTTGGGAAATCAAAAACAACATCGGCGCCAACTAATCCATTGGGCGCTGTCGCAATGACATATCCATGTTCGTTTCGTGCAATAGCACCAAGTGATTCAAGTCCCTTTATATGAAAATCTAAACCGCGAGAACCGATTGCATCTCCGCCAGGCAAGGCGACTTCGGCCTCTCCAATGCGGGCAACAAGTGGCCCAAGAACGTTAATGGAGGCGCGCATTTTGCGAACCAGGTCATAATCGGCGCGATGCCCAGGGATTGCGGGAACATCGATAGTGACCCACTCATCGCCTCTGACAACGGTGCAACCCAATCTGGTTAAGAGTTCGGCCATGATGCCGATGTCGGCAATATCTGGAACATTTCGAATTGTCGTTTTACCAGTGGCAAGAAGGGCTGCGGCCATGAGTTTGAGGGCTGAATTCTTGGCCCCGGAAACGCGAACTTCTCCGTGGAGGCGGGCGCCGCCAACTATTCGAAACCTGCTGGTCATGAGCTCTCCTTCCCGAGTGGTCTCATCGTAACTGCCCTAATAGGCTTCGCCCATGGTTCATTTAACGCGTATCTATACAAAAACGGGCGATGATGGCACAACATCCTTAGGGGATATGAGCCGGACATCTAAGAATGATCCACGGTTGGAAGCATATGCCACCGTTGATGAAGCCAACTCCTCTATCGGCGTCGTCCTAGCCCTTGGCCAATTACCTGCAGACCTGCACGCGCTATTGGTACGAATTCAAAATGACCTTTTTGATGTTGGTGCCGATTTATGTACGCCAGTTTCAGATGCGCCAGCATTTGAACCACTTCGTGTTCTTGAAAGTCAGATTACATATTTGGAAGAGCACATTGATAAGTACAACAAAGATTTGCAACAGTTGCGATCCTTTGTACTTCCATCAGGAACCCCAGCGGCCGCGTTGTTGCATGTTGCCCGCACGGTCACACGTCGCGCCGAACGTCGCACGTGGGCTGCTATTCATGCATTTGGTGGTGGAGTAAATCCACTCACTGCAAAGTATTTGAACCGTCTTTCAGATTTACTTTTCGTACTTGCACGAACTGCTAATAAAGAGATTGGCGATCAATTGTGGGTCCCTGGAGCAAATCGCTAACTAACTCGATGTTGTTGGGCTCGGTGTTGGGCTCGCCTCGGGGGTAGGTGCAATGTATGTGGAAACATATGTTGTGCTCGGAACTGACTCAGTTCTAGGTGAGTGATAACAAGTAATTTGAATGTTGCCTACCACCGCTTTAGGTTTAAGCGGTTCAGTGGTAATCAACAAGACGCTCACAATTTGCTTTGCTTTAGTCGCTGCAACTGTTGTCCTGAGCGAACCGTAGGAAATAACTGTTGCATCCGTGAGTGATGTTGGCCCAGAAACGTTGGCGGTGATTTCCCACCATGTACACCCAGGGTAGGACGCAACTTGAACCGCGCCGCAAGCAAACTTAGAGCAGGATTTCATTTGTGTTGAAAGTTTCGAATTTGCCGAAAGCACACCAAGTAACTCTTTGCTTGTAGGCACCTTGGCATAAATTTCGCCATTCTTGAGGAAACCTTTAGGAGGCCATGCCGCTGAGGGAGAGGGTGCGACTTTAACTCGCTTGCGCGTGTAGACAATTTTCTTTTTAACGACAGGTTTCTTTACCACCGCCTTTTTTGTAACTTTGGGTTTGGCAGTTACCTTAACTGTTGGCTTTGGCGTTGCCTTTGTTGTCGCAGCAAATGCAGGCGTACCACCAACTACAAGAGCAAGTGCAATGCAGAAACCGAGTGTGCGGCGAATTATGAGCGTTCCCATTTGAAAGTTCGTATAGCAAAAGCTAATCCAACGATCAGCCAGACCACCAAAATTACGGCGGTTTTCCCTGTTTCCCATGATTTAGCAACTTCTTGAGTGGCAAATGAATCAGGAAGGAAAACAGAGCGCATCCCTTGGCAGAGCCACTTCAATGGGAATATCGCAGCTACTTGTTGCATCCATGCTGGCAATTGAGTGAAGATAAAGAAGACTCCGCTAAAGAATTGAAGAATGATTACAACAGGGGAAACAACTGCCGATGCACCTCGGCCACTTTTCGGGACTGCAGAAAATGCAATACCTAAAGCAGTGGAAGCGGCGGTGCCCAAGATAGTGAGCCAGATGAAGGTGATCCATTTTGATGGCGCAGTTGGAAGATGGACTCCAAAGAAGAGCACTCCACCGGCAAGGAGAAGGATTAACTGAATGAACATGCTGGCAAGGACAAGAATTGTTTTCCCAATGAAATAACTTGCAACGGGCATTGGGGTTCCTCGAAGACGCTTCAAAGATCCAAAGTCACGCTCCATAGGAATGATGATGGCAAGTTGTTGGAATCCGCTGTTGACCAATCCCGATGCAATCATTCCCGCTACGAAATACTGACTAAAGGTAACACCCGGGGCAATTGTGTCTTTGAATACAGATCCAAAAATCGCCATGAGCATCACTGGGAATAGGAGAGTGAAGACGACGGATTCGCGTTGGCGGCTGAATTGACGAATTTCTATATTGCCTCGACGAATTCCAAGGGTGAGCATGCTTGGCAGCGTTTTCATTCGACACTTCCTCCAACTGCCTCAATCATTTCTAAGTAGATATCTTCTAAAGTCGGACGGGAAACGATGAGCTTAGGAATCTCTCCATTGAATTGAGAAGACAAACGTTGCACGACTGCTGTTGGTTCGGAAGTTAATTCTTCAATCATTGCTCCGTTGGATTCCCACTGCACTCTGGCCAACGAAGTAGATCGACCACCGAGATTTGCAGGCGTTGAGATCTCCAAGATTTTGCCCTTATTAATCACAGCAACTCGATCAGCCAGTGCTTCGGCCTCATCCAAATAATGTGTAGTTAATAAAATTGTGGTTCCAAGATTTCGAAGTGAATTAATCAACTCCCAAAAAGACCTTCTTGCCTCTGGATCAAATCCTGTTGTTGGCTCATCAAGGAAGAGAAGTTCTGGAGATCCGATAATGCCAAGCCCAACATCTAGGCGTCTACGTTGACCGCCAGAGAGTGTCCTAATGAGTGAGCCGCTCTTTTCGCTCAGGCCCACGGAGGCAATAACCTCGTCTGCGTTGCGAGGATTGGCGTAATACCCACTGAAATGATGCATGGTCTCAGCAACCGTGAGGTCACCTGCATCTGATGTGGATTGAAGGACGATTCCAATACGATCACGAAATTCGCGTGCATCATGTCCGGTTACTTGCGGATCCATGCCTAGAACAGAAACTTCACCTGAGTCTCTCTTTCGGAAACCTTCCAGAATCTCAACGGTGGTGGTCTTTCCTGCCCCATTGGGTCCAAGTAGGGCAAAAATTTCGCCTTGGGCTATGGATAAATCAACCCCGTCAACGGCCACGGTATCTGGATAACTCTTGCGAAGACCCCGAACCTCAATGACGCTCATGGCGCCATCTTGCCACCGGAAGCGCAAAAATGCGAAAAGATAGCCTCATGAGTCCCCGTAGAAATCACCCGAAAGGGCGAAAGCCCAAGCAAGAAGACCGTGAAATCGGGACCTCATCGGATGCGATTGAAGAACATGCCGAAGGCATATTTATTGTACGAAAAATAACGGGATCAAGTTCTACGAAACCTTATCGATGCCCGGGCTGCGACCAAATGATTCCCATGGCAACACCGCACACAGTTGCTTGGCTTGAATACGATGTCGAGACACGTCGCCATTGGCATAACGCATGTTGGGCCAAACGCGCCCATCGTTCACGAAATACAGAGCGAACGAGAAACGCTCCTAGATATTAGTTTTGGTTTAACCGATGCTACGACCGTGAAGGAATTTAACAAGTCCAACGATTAATCGGTCAGCAAATGCGTTTCTACCAAAACTTGTAAAGGAAACAGGTAATTGAAAGCGAGCACGCACAACTGTGCGGGGATAAGTGAATTCAAGTAAACCTTCAGGTCCATGAATTCGCCCATAGCCACTATCTTTCACTCCGCCGAAAGGTACCGATGCAACTGCTGCAAAAGAGATAGTGGAATTAATTGCCACCATGCCGCATTCAAGTTGCGATGCAATCTTTGGTCCTTGTGTTCCAGACCAAACGGATGCACCGAGTCCGTACCTGGATGCATTAGAGAGAGAAATTGCTTGAGCCATATCAACAACGCGATTAATGATAATCGTGGGTCCAAATGTTTCTTCCTGCATTGCGAGTGAATCCTCGGGAACATTTACGATAATTACAGGCTCAACATATGGCCGCTTCACCGAATCAACTCCACCAAGGAGAGCCTGTCCACCACGAGCTATCGCATCATGAATATGCGCATCGATGACATCTAGTTGTTTGGGCATAGTTGCAGGTCCATAATTTCCAACTCCTGGCGCGCCAGGCTTTATCTTCTTGCCCATTTCAACAATGGTCTCGATGAATTTATCTGCTACTTTTTCATGAACATATACGCGCTCTGCGCCGATACATGTTTGTCCTGCATTAGACATGGCCGACCACAAAGTGAACTCCGCAGCCTTAGCAATGTTTGCATCGGCAGCAATGATGACCGGATCTTTTCCACCACATTCAAGGACTACGGGTGTCATCGTTTTGGCACAAGTTGCCGCAACAACTTTGGCAGTTCTTGTCGATCCCGTGAATGCAAGTTTATTAACGCCACTTTCACATAAAGCTCGTCCTGTATCGCCAAGGCCGGTAACTACGCGGAAAATGTCGTGGCTGGGTGCCACTTCAGCGAAAGTCTTACTAAGCCAGACACCAACACCTGGTGTGTATTCACTTGGTTTGAATACAACGGTATTTCCCGCGGCAAGTGCGTAGGAAATCGAACCCATAGGAGTGAAGATTGGATAATTCCACGGGCCGATAACTCCGACCACACCAACGGGGGATCTCTCAACGGTGGCTGACATATTTGCCATCAACAAACCTGGTTTGCGGTATTGCTTGCGCATGACTTCACGCGCGTTCCTTGCTGCCCACGCCAAATGACCGATAGCTAGCGTTGCTTCTAGTTTCGCATCACTCGTTGGTTTTCCTGTTTCGCGGGAGATCAATTCCGCGCATTCATCGATTCGGTTAATCAGTAACTTGCTCCACGCCAACAAGATCTTGCGACGTCCATCAAAGCCCAAACCTTGCCATTGGGGTGCAACTTTTCGAGCCGCAGCAACAGCTTCCTGCACATCGGAATCTGCGCTGATTGGATAGGAGGAGAGCACCTCGCCAGTGACAGGAAAATGTGAATCGAAAGTTTTATCAGCGTGAATTACCATGTGAAATAGCCTATCTGCGACGAGGCTTCTTGGCATAGGTACACTTGCGCGCATGTCCGAAGTTATTCGTGCCAACACGGTTTTACCCTCACATCGCACCTCCTTTAGAGTAATAACCGCAGATGGCCATTCACTCATCGGTGAAATTGCCAGACCAATCGGTGAGTACATGGGCGCCATACTTTGTCTGCATCCACTTCCCACCGCTGGCGGAATGATGGATAGCCATATTTACAAGAAGGCTGCTAATCGATTGCCTGAATTAGCTGGAATTGCCGTTGTTCGCTTTAACACCCGAGGAACAACAAGCGAGGCAGGTACCAGCGAAGGTGAATTTGATAACGGAAAGAATGAAGGTCTTGATGTTGAGGCAGTGCTGAAGTATTGCTTTGATGAATTGCATTTAACAAATGTCTGGGTGGTTGGCTGGTCATTCGGAACTGACCTTGCTTTGCAACATGCAAAAGATTCTCGCCACAAGGGTCTGATTTTGCTCAGCCCACCGCTTCGCACAACCACACCAGATCAGTTGATGTATTGGAATACGGATCCTCGTCCAATAGTGGCGCTTATTCCAGAGTTCGATGAATTCTTAAATCCCGCGCAAGCGATAGAGCGTTTTGCACCTTTACGCACTATTGAATTACTTCCGGTATTAGAGGCGAAACATCTCTGGGTAGGGGAACCATCAGTTGCGCGTGTACTCAATGAAATTGTTGCGCGAGTGGCACCACTACGCGCGCCACTTCCTACCGAGTATTAACCCTGGAATGATCGCGCAACCCAAGAGCGATTAACCAGGCGAGATGAGGCCCACACAATGGACCAGTCCAATCGATATGCACGACTAGACCTGAACGAATCAGACCTGATTGCTGGTGGAAAGCATGTGCTCTGCGCTTATGTGATGAAGCCAAAAGGCGCACAAGATTATTTAGCCGCCGCCGCGCATTTTGCAGCTGAGTCATCAACCGGCACAAATGTAGAAGTCAGCACAACGGATGATTTCACTCGTGGCGTAGATGCCCTTGTCTATGAAATTGATGAAGCACAAGAGTTAATGAAGATTGCATACCCTGTCGAACTTTTTGATCGAAACATTACTGATGGCAAGGCGATGGTTGCATCCTTCTTAACTTTGGCAATCGGAAATAACCAAGGCATGGGAGATATCGAATATGCCAAGATGCACGATTTCTATTTCCCGAAAGATTTCTTAGCGCTCTTTGATGGTCCAAATCGCAACATTGTTGATATGTGGCGAGTGCTTGGCCGCCCACTTGTTGATGGCGGAATGATTGTTGGAACAATCATTAAGCCAAAATTAGGGCTACGTCCTGCTCCATTTGCTCATGCTTGTTATGAGTTTTGGCTCGGTGGGGATTTTATTAAGAATGACGAACCACAAGGTAACCAGACATACGCGCCATTTAAAGAGACGATTTCGCTGGTTGCAGACGCGCTTCGACGGGCACAAGATGAAACAGGCGAGGCGAAGTTATTTTCTGCCAATATCACCGCTGATGACCCCTTCGAAATTATCGCCCGCGGTGAATACATTCTTGAGACATTCGGGAAAGATGCAGATCACGTAGCTTTCCTCGTAGATGGTTATGTTGCTGGCGGAACTGCAGTAACGACGGCACGACGACGCTTTCCAAATACCTTCATTCACTATCACCGTGCAGGACATGGTGCGGTCACAAGTCCGCAGAGCATGCGCGGCTATACCTCCTACGTTCATTGCAAACTCGCGCGCATTATCGGCGCATCCGGAATGCATGTCGGGACAATGAGTTACGGCAAAATGGAGGGTGAGCGCAAAGATAAGAATCTTGCTTACGTTCTTGAGCGCGATAGCACGGACGGACCTTACTTCCATCAAGAGTGGTACGGGATGAAAGCATCCACATCCATTATTTCTGGCGGAATGAATGCCCTGCGTCTTCCTGGCTTCTTCGAAAACCTCGGACATTCCAATGTTATCCAGACCTCTGGTGGTGGAGCATTCGGTCATAAAGGTGGCGGAACCGCTGGTGCGTTTTCTCTGCGTCAAGCAGAGGAAGCATGGAAAGCGGGCGTCTCTCTTCCTGAATATGCACTCACACATGAAGAACTTCGTGGCGCTCTTGAAACTTTCCAAGGTGATGCAGATCTTCTTTTCCCTGGTTGGCGCAATGTTCTCGGTATCGAGAAGTAAGAGGCGTGACCTATGCAAACAGGACGTACAACCTTAAGTAAATTTCTCATTGAGGAATTAGCGGCAGACCACAGCGATCTGGGCTCTCTCCTTATTGATGTTGGCGCTGCGGTAAAAACAATTTCCGTCACCTTAGCAAAAGGTGCACTAGATGGCGCATTAGGTTCTCTAGAAGTGCAGAATGTTCAAGGAGAAGTTCAGAAGAAACTTGACGTTATTTGCAATGAAGCCTTTATCGGTCAGTGCGAATGGGGCGGGCAAGTTTCGGGAATGGTTTCTGAAGAGCTAGAGGACGTCTATGCAATCCCGGAGGGAAATCCACGCGGTAAGTATTTACTGCTCTTTGATCCGCTAGATGGTTCTAGCAATGTTGATTTTAATGTTTCC
>CAIYRR010000078.1 GCA_903928745.1 uncultured Actinomycetes bacterium
CTGGTGCTACCTACATCTGGGTACGAAATGCCCTCCACCCAATTTTGGGATATCTCGCAGGATGGTCATTAGTAACCGCGTCGATAATTTTCGGACTGGTATCCACAGTTCCTGCCTCTACGAGTTTGCTTTCCCTTTTCACAACGAATGACAAGATCATTAGCAACGTCCATTGGACCACACTTGTTGGTGCTGGGATTTTCGTCTTTATGGTCGCCATTATTGCTTACGGAATTAAATTCACCGCTAAAGCGCAAGTAATCATGACTGTCACAGAACTCGGACTGCTGTGGATTTTCGACATCATTGCATTGCTTCATCACCCTCATGCGCACACGTTTAAATGGAATTGGTTTGCGCTCAACAACATTAAGTCTTACTCAATCCCAGACAGCGTAATTGGCACGGCAAGTAGCTTTGATTCTAAATATGTTGTGGCCACCGGCTTAAGTGCTGTCTTGATCGGTGCCGTATCTGGTGCATTTTTCTATTGGGGATGGGATGTCACAGCGAACCTCAATGAAGAAACAAAAGAGGGTGAAACAACTGCCGGCAAGGGTGGAATATTCGGAATTCTCTTTGTCTTTTTCACTTTTCTATTAACAATTGTTTCAATCAATATGGTTCTTAGCGATGCAACTCTTTCCTCAAGCGGAAGTGTCCTAAGTGATTTTGCGGCTGTAATCATCCCGGGGTGGTTTGGCAAATTCATCGTTGTTTCGGTATTGCTTTCCACTGTAGCAACTATCGAGACACAGATGATTCAGGTTACTCGCACGCTATTTTCCATGGGCCGCGATTACTCCATGCCTTCATCCTTTGGCGTTGTACATAAGAAATTTCAAACGCCTTGGAACGCAACTGTCTTCACAACTGTTTTCGTTCTCCTCTTCTTCGTCGGATCTCAATTCATCAAATCTGTGAATGACATCGCTCAAGCAGGCGTCGCTGCAATCGGTATTCAAATCTGCTTCTACTATGCACTTGCATCTCTTTCAGTGATTGTGCTTTATCGACGTCAATTAACGCGCAATGTGAAGACCTTCTTTTTAGTCGGCGTTTGGCCGGCCCTGTCAGGGATATTCCTTATTTCCGTTCTCATTAAAGTCATTCCCACATTGAGCCATCTTGCTTTGTGGGTAGGAGTCGGAACCGTGGCCATCGGAGTAGTACCGATGACCATCTATTGGTCACAAGGTTCTGCCTACTTCAAGCGGCCTACCCGAGAAGAGCGTCACGCACAGCTTCCATAATTCCCATTCACTTCTTGTGAGTTGAAATTATTCAAATTTGTGCGTTTTTAAGTACCGTGTTTTGAGTCATCAGACTAACCTCACGACATGACCTTACGAGAGAACACCCATCTCACCTCGCTCGCTGCCAAGCAGGAAAAAAGATTAGTAAAATCACTTGGTCGCATCGACATTATCTTGTTCATCATCGCTGCCTACATCTCTCTTGACACTATCGGAAGCATCGCCGCCGGTGGTGCGCAATCTCTATTCTGGGCAGTTTTTCTCGTCATTACTTTTCTTATTCCCATCGCAATGATCATGGCTGAAACCGGATCGGCATTTCCCGAAGAAGGTGGACCTTATCAATGGGTCAAGTTTGCCTATGGTCGCTTACCCGCGGGAATCGCTTCCGTGTTGTACTGGATCACCAATCCCCTGTGGTTAGGTGGTTCGTTAAGTTTTATTGCTTTTGATGCATTCAGTAGTTACTTACTTCATATTAAACCGGGATCATTGAACGAATGGCTCTTCAAATTGGCCTTCATCTGGTTGGCAATATTTCTGGCAGTTATCAGTTTGAAAAAAGGAAAGCAGATAATCAATCTCGCAGCAGGGGCAAAGATCTTGTTGCTGGCGCTCATGGTTATCACTACTGGAATCTACGGATTCAAACATGGTTTTCAGCCTTTTGATTTTGGGTCTATGACTCCCACTGTTTCTGGTTTCATGGCCGTTGCACCCATCATTCTTTTTTCATATGTTGGTTTCGAAGCCCCCAATGCAGCTTCTGGGGAAATGTACGACGCCGCAAAGGACACAGCGCCTTCCATTCGCATTGGCGCCGTCGTTTCCGCGCTGGCTTACGTACTCCCAGTACTGGCTATCTTGCTCGTAGTACCAAAGAAAGATGTCGGCGGTTTAAGCGGTTTCATGAGTGCAGTTGAAACGATATTTAGCGTCTACGGTGGGGCAAGCAAATTCCTCCTGAGTCTGGCTGCAATTCTTTTCATCTTTGGACTTCTCGGTCTTGGCGCATCTTGGATGATGGCAACAGATCGTATACAAGCAATGGCTGCAGCTGATGGCGCCTTTATGAATGGTTGGTTTGGCGAATTCAGTGAACGTTTCGGAACACCTATGCGCGTCAACATTCTCTCGGGTGCAATGGCGTCAATATTTCTCGTAGCTGGAATGAAATTAGTTGAAGGAGATACTGGTGCAATTTTTACTGTCGTACTCTCGTGCGCGGTATCCACTCTCCTGGTTTCCTACTTGATCATTATTCCTTCCGTAATGAAACTCAACAGATCATTTCCTGACGTTCACAGACCATTCGTGACACCAGGCAAGAGACGCGGGTTTCAGATCATGGGTTCCATCGTCTTTATTTATATTCTGCTTGGGTCACTCGGTGTGCTATTTCCAGGGACCGTTGAAGGAATCCTCGGAATCGATTACAACTTCACTGATATCTGGGGTTTAACAAGAGGACAGGTCGAAGGATTCACTTTGGGAACCATCGCATTCGACTTAGTAGTTGCTCTCGTGGGCTTTGCTTTGGGTAAGAATGTTCGAAAGACACTTTCTAGCCAAAGCGAAATCTGATACTTACGTACTAAGCCACCGGCACTTCACTCGCAGAGTTTAAAGAGGCAACTTCTTCGGCATTCAAAGTAACTTCTTGCATTATTTCTGCAAGTTGATCAACGGTGCGGGCGCTGGCAATAGGTGTACTGACGGCGGGGTTCGCTCGCAGCCATGCAAGGGACACAGCCGAAATTGATACGTTGTGATTTCTCGCTATGGAATCCAAAGTTTCAATAGTTTTCCAACCGCGGTCATCCTGGTACTTCACGACTCCTCCTGCTCTCACAGAGTCGACAGTTACACCTGGGCGATATTTGCCGGACAAGAATCCACGCGCTAAACCATAAAAAGGTAGCGCTGAAATACCTAGATCCGTAACGACTGCGGCTTGCTCAGATTCAAAGGGATTACGTTCCATCAAGTTATAGAGATCTTGCAAAACTACATATTGCGCATACCCGTGCTTCTTTGAAGTTTCCACAGCCAAACGCAACCGAGATGCTGTGTGTTGGGAGGCTCCAATGTGGTGAATTTTTCCGTCAGAGACTAAGTCCGTATAAGTCGAAAGAGTTTCCTCCATCGGCGTCTTTGGATCATCTTCGTGGGAATAGTAAAGATCAATGTGATCTGTTTGAAGCCGGCGAAGTGAATCATTTATCGCAGCTTTAATATTCTCAGCAGATAATCCTGGACGCGTGGACAGCTTCGCTACCTTTGTTGCGATGACCAATTCGTGCCGATTGCCACGTGATTTCATCCAGTTACCAATAATGGTTTCGGACTCTCCCCCAACGTTGCCCTCACTCCATTCGGAATACACATCGGCGGTATCAATAAAGTTTCCACCCGCAGCCACGTACGCATCAAGGATTGCAAAGGATTGGGCTTCATCGGCGGTCCAACCAAAGACATTACCGCCAAGACATAGTGGATGAACAAGTAGCTGGGTATTTGGGATCGTAATCATGAGGAAAACTTACCTCAATCTTTTAGATCTTGAATCTTCTGGGCGAAATCAGATTTCCCATCGGCGCCAAGACCTGCGATGACTCCATCCATGTCTTCGGGTGTTTTGTTTTGGCTCATTTTGAATGAAACTTCCAAGCGAGTGATCTTTAGTTCTACACCCACGATCCCCCGAAGTTGCGCCTTCATGTAGTCCTCGGGTGCATCTTCAACGCTCCAGGGTGTCTCGCGCCGATTTTCGAATTTATCCGACAATGCAGTTACTTGCTCTCGCAACCATATTTCATCATCATGAATTACCAGATCGCCATAGATGTGAGCCATCAAATAATTCCACGTAGGGACCACTTTCCCGTTAAGCGCTTTAGTCGCATACCAACTTGGGGAAATGTACGTGTCATCGACCAGACCGATGAATAGAGCTTCGCCAATTGATTTAGTTTTCCATTGGCTATTACCGCGCGAAAGATGTCCCACGATTGATTGAGAATCACCTTTGTAGAGAACTGGAATGAATGTGGATTTCAATCCATCTTCAGTACTGGTTACAAGATGGCCCGAATCAATTGTTGCGAGAAATGCTTTCGCCGCGTCATCGCTAGGCTCAAAATGCTTCGGAATGTACATAGCGTCATCCTAGGTGGGATGCTAAAGAACATGAAGCTCAGTAACGACATCACAACACTCATTGCCCTCTTTGCGATTGTCAGCCCAATCACTTCGATACCCGTATTTCTTTCGCTTACTTCCGGTTCAAGTGCAAAGAAGCGACGAATGATTGCACTCCAAACGGCCATGGTTTCTGGGCTCACTCTCTTTGTCGCCTACTTCATTGGCGATGTAATTTTGAAGTTATTAAGTATCCAAATGGATGCTTTCAGAATTGCAGGCGCACTTGTCATCGGAGCGATCGGTTGGTCCATGGTCATGGGCAAGAAAGCCGATGTTCTTCAACCCGCTCCGGGAGGTGCAATGGTTGTGCCTCTAGCTATTCCTTTAATGGCCGGCCCGGGGGCAATCGCGACTGTTATTGCGATCGGAAACTCCGATTCTGGCGCGGTACGAATAGCCGACATCATAATTATTCTGGCGCTCTCGGCAATGACTTTTGTTCTGCTATTAGCTGCAGCGCCAATTGAGCGAATTCTAGGTGATCAAGGACTGATGGTCCTCACAAGAATCTTCGGACTTCTACTTTTGGCGATTGCCGTGTCTACCGTGATGGAAGCCGTGCACAGTTCATTCCCTGGTTTATAAAACTCAAGAATTGAATGCAGAACAACTATTTCTCTGGCGCGAAAATCTTGTCGTAAGAAATTGCTGCGATTGCGCCGCCGAGCAACGGTCCGACAATCCACACCCAACTGTTAGACCAAGATCCAGAAACTAACGCTGGTCCAAACCAACGTGCAGGATTAACTGTCGCACCTGTAAGTGGTCCCATGAGAAGAATGTCCAAAGAAATCATTAGGCCAATGGGGAAGCCAGCAACCGCGCCAAATGTTCCGCGCTTATCAACGGCAACACCGAATATGACTGCTACGAGAAGTAACGTGCCAATTGCTTCGGCAATCATCGCTTTGGTTGGACTCAATCCTGCAGCGACCGCAGCGCTACCCAACGACTTGCCCGCATCGCTTCCCCAGCCAAAAATGTAACGAAGGATTAGCGCAGCAACACTTGCGCCCGCTAATTGCGCTAATACGTAAGAAAGAAAAGTAGTTGTGTTGATTCGACGTGTAACAAGCATTCCAAAAGAAACGGCTGGGTTGAAATGAGCTCCCGATATAGCGGCAAATGCACTCACCATGATCGCGATAGCTAAGCCATGTGCGAGTGCTACGCCCAACAAGTCGGCTTTCCCATTCATAATCGTTCCGGCGCCAATAAAAATTAGCGTGAAAGTACCGATGAATTCAGCAGCAAGTTTCTTCGACATTCAGTTCTCCCGTTGGTTACTTGATTGACGTGATCGGTTAAGCGTAGAGGTCGGCAATCACAATCTTCTTCATGCCACGCATTGCCTGCCATGCATAAGCTGATTTTTCAGGATCCGGATTTCCTAAATGTTCGCCCATTTGCTTAGGAGTGATCTGCCATGAGAGGCCAAATTGATCTGTGCACCAACCGCATTGACCCTCTGCGCCTTCCTTCGTTATCGCATTCCACAAACGATCTGTCTCGTCTTGGCCATCACAAGAGACTGAAAGTGAAATTGAAGAATTGAACTCCGGTCCCCCAGGCCAGCCCATTCCTATGAATTGATGCCCGAATATTGAGAACTCGGCAGTCATAAGTTTCCCGTCAGTTTCTGGACGACCAGAGGAATGGACAATGACCTCACCGAAAGTTTTTTTGTAGAAATCTAGGGCTTCCTCCAAATTGTTATTGAACCAGAGGAAAGTTTTCAATGTGGATGACTGTGGCATGAATCCTCATTTCTCGAAGCCGGATGGCCGAATCAAAGCGCCAATTTTGGTTTCTCAATGAGAAATACGCAACTCCAGTAAACGCTGAAACCTACA
>CAIYRR010000079.1 GCA_903928745.1 uncultured Actinomycetes bacterium
GGTGAAGAAGACGCGGAGCAAGTGAGCAACAATGGCAGTCATGAAAAGCAAAGCCGCCCAGTGGTGAATTTGGCGCATTAGTAGTCCGCCACGAATGTCAAAAGAAATATGCAACGTTGAAACGTAGGCAGCAGACATTTTGAGTCCGCTCAAAGGTTGATAGCTGCCTTCATAGAGAACTTCACGTTGGGATGGATCAAACCAGAATGTTAAAAACACTCCTGAAAGCAACAAAATAATGAAGGAGTACAGAGCAATTTCTCCGAGCATGAATGACCAATGGTCAGGGAACACCTTGGTGAGATTCTTCTTGAGCCATTTTGCTGCGCCGGTACGTTCATCGACGTAGTTGGCTACTTTGCCACCTGTAGTTTGCGGTGCACTCATGATGATCGCTCCCAGAAGCTAGGTCCAACAGGTTCAGTGAAAGGCTTTTGCGCTACGAGATAGCCTTCAGAATCCACGGTGATTGCGAGTTGTGGGAGAGGGCGAGCAGCGGGCCCGAAGATAACTTTTGCAGCACGGGGTACATCGAAAGTGGATTGATGACATGGGCACAAGAGGTGCTTTGTCTGCTGTTCATAAAGTGCAACAGCACATCCCATGTGAGAACAGATTTTGGAGAAGGCGATGATCCCTTCGTAGGTCCACGAAAGTCGCTCTGGGGAGAGTTCAAACTCTTCTGGGCGCAAACGAATCAGCAAGACTGCGTCTTTTCCTATGTTGTTGAGAGTGCGCTCTTCACCGGGAAGTAACTGTGGAAGTACTTGCGCAACTGCACCAACTTCTAGATCTGAAGGCTTAATTGCACGGTTACCAGGATCAGTCACAAGACGAGTTCCCGTTTTCCAACTTGTTGTTTCAAGTTGCTTCTTTGGGAGTGGACCCAAATCGCGTAAAAGTACTAATGGTGAAACGGCTAGTAAGCCACCAGAGATACCGAGTGTGCGCTTAATCAGTGAGCGACGACCCAGACCGGATGCGGCTGATCGCTCTTTTACTGTTGCGACAAAATCTTCACGATCGGATTCTTCGGATCTAAATTCATGGCGCTCTGCAACAACTTCTTCGTCAGGCATCAAAGTTTTTGCCCAATGGACGGCGCCTAAGCCAATAAAGAGAAGTGACAGTGCAAGACCTAATCCAAGGAAGAGCTCATGTGCATTCGTGGTTCCCATGACAGGCAAGAAAATGAATGTAGTTGTCGGTATGTAAATGTATGCAGCAATGAAAAGCACAGTGCCAATAGCACTCAGCAGAAAGAGGATTGCAACTTGGCGTTCGGCTTTCTTTTCAGCGGCGGGATCAGTATCTGCTGCGCGATGGACGTGATCTGGTAATCCCGGATCAGAGATCGGCTCGATTTCGTGTGACATTACTTATCTCGCTTTCGTTGCTAGCCAGACCGCAATGCCGATAAGCAATCCGAGTCCAAGTGTCCAAATAAGCAAACCTTCAGTAACGGGTCCAACGCGACCAAGTGATGCACCGCCATGAGCGGGTTCATCCTGGGCTGCTTTGATCCATTTAATGACAGAAAGCTTTTCTGCTGGTGTCAAAATCTTGTCTGAGAAAACGGGCATGGACTGTGGTCCAAGAATCATTGCTTCATAAATCTGCGTTGGCTCTGATTGCATCAATGAAGGAGCGAATTTGCCTTGACTTAACGCTCCACCTTGGCCAGCGAAGTTATGGCACATGGCGCAGTTAGTACGGAAAAGTTCGCCGCCTTGGGCAGTGTTTCCATCACGTTCATAGTTAATAACATCCTGCGAAGGAATTGCTGGGCCAGGCGAGAGTGATGCTACATATGCAGCAAGCGCCGAAACTTGATCGGCGGTGTACGCAGGTTTTTTGCGCATTGCCTGAACTGTCATATCGGCCATTGGCATACGACCGGTTCCAACCTGGAAATCAACGGCTGCTGCTCCTACGCCAATAAGAGAGGGCGCGATACTGCCACCTTCAGCATTGAGACCATGGCATGAGGAACAACCTTTGAGAAAAATCTGACGGCCTTCATCAACAGCAGCGGTACGTGCCAAAGTTGTAGAACTTTGGCGAGTTGTTGCACTAGCAACCGAGAACGTTGTCCCAATCATGAAGAGTGCAAAAACTAGAAGTACTGGACCTGCGAGACGATGACGTCTGTAACGCGAGAGGCGCTTCACTTTTTTGGAGTTCCTTTCGTTTACTTAATCAGATAAATCGCGGAGAAAAGTGCAATCCATACAACGTCCACAAAGTGCCAGTAGTACGAGACAACAATTGCAGTGGTTGCTTGTTTGTGAGAAAACCCGCGAGCTTTACTTACGCGAACCATCACAAGTAAGAATGCAACAAGTCCGCCAGTTACGTGCAAACCGTGGAATCCAGTTGCGAAATAGAAAACAGATCCATACGCACGCGAGGAAAGACTTAAACCTTCTTGCACTAAATTCGCGTACTCATAAATTTGTCCGCCAACGAAGAACGATCCCATCAGGAAGGTCAACGCAAACCATTCACGCATTCCCCATTTTGAGAATTTCCAGAGGGCAGCAGTACGACGTGGTTGCAAACGCTCGGCTGCAAAAACACCAAACTGACAAGTTACCGATGAGAGCACGAGAACCGTTGTGTTCACTGCAGCAAAGGGAATGTTTAGAATCTTCGTCGACTCAAGCCACACAGCAGGACCTTGTACTGCACGCGTAGTGAAGTACATAGCGAAGAGTGCTGCGAAGAACATGAGTTCACTGGAGAGCCAAACAATTGTGCCGACTGCCACAATGTTGGGTCTATTGATTTTAGGTTGAGTCAGGCTGGCGCTAGGCATGGGGTGATTATTCCTGTTTTGTGAGAGTTTCGCGCCATGTAGCGCCTGAAGGGCGATAATTTAGCGCACGCTGGAGGTGAAAAGAGTCACCTTGGGTCGGCGCCATCTTAAGAGGTGGCGAAATGACGGGATCGGTCAGGGTTGATTAGACTTGCCCACATGTCCAGCCAGCGCCCCACCGTCGTGATCTATTCCGATGATTCCAGTGTCCGCGAGACACTGATTTCAGCCCTTGGTTCTAAGGTCGCAGCCGATCTGCCAGAACACGAAATCAAGGAATTTGCCACTGGCAAGGCCTTACGTATGTATTTGGACAACAAAGGAAGCGCTGACCTCTTCATCGTCGATGGCGAGGCAACCCCTGAAGGCGGAATGGGAATCGCCCGTCAATTAAAAGATGAACTATTCCAATGCCCACCCGTACTTCTGATCACCGCTCGTCCTGATGATGCATGGTTGGCCGCATGGTCTCGCGCAGATTTGGTAATTGTTCATCCGATTGATCCATTTAGCGTGGCCGATCGAGTTGCAACGTTGCTTCGCACGCGTGCTTTAACTAGCGCCTAAGAATTTCCTTAACCTATGGTTTCGATGAACCATTCGTGGTCGCAAAATATTGAAGTCCTAGAAAGCCTGCAGGACCTTTCTGCCTCACAAGCCCAATGGGCGATGCGCGAGATATTGGATGGGCGCGCATCCAATGATGAAATAAAAACTTTTCTTCTAGCCCTCAAAGCTAAAGGCGAATCCGCCGAAGAAGTGATCGCTCTTGTCGATGAGATGTACCGTCATGCTGGACCTATATCAATCTCTCAGCGTGCCGTTGACACCGTAGGTACCGGTGGCGATGGTGCGCATACGATAAATATTTCCACAACTTCTGCGATTGTTGCCGCGGCTGCCGGAGCCAAAGTTATGAAGCATGGCAATAGGGCCGCATCTTCCAA